>NZ_JBBBEM010000008.1:0-191244 GCF_037154035.1 Kineococcus sp. G2
CCGGCGTGGGGGACCGGGGGTGAGGGTGATCGACCGTGACCTCCGCACGAGGAGGCGAAGGCGTCATCCAGGGTAGCAGGGGAGGGGCGCGCGCCCGGACGGCGCGTCGCGCCGCTGGAGTCCGGGCCCGCGGGCGGGGCGGCCCGGGGGTGCGTCCGGGCCGCCCCGGTGCGGTGGTCCGGTCGCCGTTCCTCCCCGGCCCGTCGATCGCCGCGCCGGGTGATCGACGGGGGCGGTGCGCGCGTGCTGTCAGACGTGGTTGACAGCAGCCCTCTCGTCAGCCCAAGCTGACACCGTGGACCTGGAGCGGGTGGAGACCGCAGCCGGTGCCGCCGATGCCCGCGAGGGGCTGCGCACCGCGCTGGCGCTGCGCCGGCTGGCCGAGCGCATGGAGGCGCTGCACGTGGCCCGGGCGCGCGAGGAGGGGATGTCGTGGGCGGAGATCGCCGTCGAGCTGCAGGTGACGCGCCAGACGGTCCACAAGAAGCACGGCCGCACGCGCGGGCCGGGGCGCTGGGACACCGGTCGGGACGCCGGCTCGGGTGCGGGACGGGACGACGAGAGGTGACGCGGGTGCTGGTGTACGACGACTCCTTCGGGGCGGTCATGGCCGCCAGCCAGGAGCAGGCCACGCGGCTGGGCGCCGACGCGTACGGCTCCGAGCACGTGCTGCTGGGCCTGCTGGCCGCGGCCGGGCCGCTGACCGAGCAGGTGCAGCGCACCGAGCCCGAGCTGGACGCGCGGGTGGTGCGCTCCGCGGTCGAGCGCGGCGCCGACGACGCCGTGCACCTGCGGCGGCTCGGCGTCGACGCGGAGCAGCTGCTCGCGCCGGCACCCGGGGAGGAGTCCTCCCGTCCCCGCCCGACGCCGCGCAACCGGCACACCCCCGAGTGGCAGCAGGCGCTGAACTCGGCGTCGGTGAAGCTGAGCCAGCTGCGCAAGTCCGGCGCGCTGCCCCGTGAGCGCAAGGTCACCTCGGCGGTGCTGTGGCTGGCGGTGCTGGAACCGGGCACCCGGGCGCACCGGCTGCTCGCGGCGGTGGACGTGGACGCGGAGCGGGTGCGCACCGCGGTGCTGAGCGCCCTCGCCGGCGCCGGGGCGGTGGCACCGGCCTGGCCCGAGCAGGCGCGGGCGGGGCTGCTGACCCGGCTGGCGCAGCGCGCCCTCGCCCGCGTGAGCACCGCCGGCTGAGCGTGCCGGGGCACAGCCCGGGACCCGGCTGGACTCGCGGGCCGCCCGCCCGTGCGGCATCGTCCGACGCCGTCGAGACGGACCACCGACGCACCGACCGGGAGACCCCGTGCACCACCTCCACGACACCTACGCCGTCCTCGGCGTGGCCGGCGTCGTGCTCGCCCTGGCCAGCCGTCGCGTGCGCCGCTGGCCGCTCAGCGAGCCGCTGGTGGCCCTGCTGATCGGGATCGCGCTCGGCCCCCACCTGCTCGGCGTGGTGGAGGTGTCCGACCACCACCGCGACCTGCTGCTGCTGGAGGGCTCGCGCCTGCTGCTGGCGTGGTCGGTGACGGCGGCGGCGCTGCGCTTCCCCGCCGGCGAGCTGCGCCCGCTGGTGCGCCCGGTGCTGCTGCTGCTCGTCGTGGTGATGCCCCTGATGGCCGTGCTGGCCGGTGCGTCGGCGCTGCTGGTGGGTCTGCCGGTGGCGGCGGCGTTCCTGGTGGGAGCGGTGCTGTGCCCGACCGACCCGGTGCTGGCGGCCTCCGTGGTCTCCGGGGACCTGGCGGAGAAGGCCCTGCCCGCCCGGCTGCGGCAGCTGCTGACGCTGGAGAGCGGCGCCAACGACGGTCTCGCGCTGCCGCTGGTGGCGCTCGCGCTGGCGGCGGTGCTGCCGCAGGAGACGCTCGGCGGGGCGGTGGCGAGCCTGCTGCAGGAGGTCCTGGTCGGGGTGGCCGTGGGGCTGGTGCTCGGCTGGCTGGCCGGGAAGGGGATCCGCCTGGCCTCGGGCCGGGACGCCCTCGGGAACGGGCCGCGGCTGGTCTTCACGCTGCTGCTGGCGGTGGCGGTCCTCGGCGTCGCGCGCGTGCTGGGCGGCGACGGGGTGCTGGCCGCGTTCGTGGCGGGTCTGGCGTACAACCGCCTGGTGCCGGACAGCGACCGCAGCCCGCAGGACGCCGTCGACGAGGCCGTCAACCGCTACGCGGTGCTGCCGCTGTTCCTGCTGCTGGGCGCGGTGCTGCCGTGGGCGGGGTGGGTGGACCTGGGGCCGGGCGCGATCGCGTTCGCCGCGCTCGTGCTGCTGGTGCGCCGGCCTCCGGTGGTGCTGGCGCTGGCGAAGCCGCTCCGGCTGCGCGGGCGCGACGCGGCCTTCGCCGGGTGGTTCGGCCCGATGGGGGTCAGCGCCGTGTTCTACCTCGCGCACAGCCTGCACCGGGGCGTCGACGACCCGCGGGTCTTCGCGGCGGCCACGCTGGCCATCACCGTCAGCGTCGTGGCGTTCGGCGTCAGCGCGTCCCCGCTGACCCGGCTGTACGCGCGCGAACCGCGCTGAGCCCCACGCCCCGCGTGCGACGATGGGGGCCCACGACCGTGCCGACGAGAGGTGCACCCCGCCCGTGTCCCCGATGGCCGCGAACGCCCCGGCTCCCGCCTCCACGCCGCCGGAGCTGCTGCGCAACTTCTGCATCATCGCCCACATCGACCACGGCAAGTCGACGCTGGCGGACCGGATGCTGCAGCTGACCGGGGTCGTGGACGAGCGCGCCATGCGCGCGCAGTACCTGGACCGCATGGACATCGAGCGCGAGCGCGGCATCACCATCAAGTCGCAGGCCGTGCGCATGCCGTGGGGCGTCGACGGCACCGACTACGCGCTGAACATGATCGACACCCCCGGGCACGTGGACTTCACCTACGAGGTGTCCCGCTCGCTGGCGGCGTGCGAGGGGGCGGTGCTCCTGGTGGACGCCGCGCAGGGCATCGAGGCGCAGACCCTGGCGAACCTCTACCTCGCCATGGAGAACGACCTCACGATCATCCCGGTGCTGAACAAGATCGACCTGCCGGCGGCGCAGCCGGAGAAGTTCGCCGAGGAGCTGGCGGGCCTGATCGGCTGCCAGCCGGAGGACTGCCTGCGCGTGTCCGGCAAGACGGGCGTGGGTGTCGAGCCGCTGCTCGACGAGATCGTCAAGCAGATCCCCGCACCGGTCGGCGACCCCGACGCCCCCGCCCGGGCGATGATCTTCGACTCGGTGTACGACACCTACCGCGGCGTCGTGACCTACGTGCGGGTGATCGACGGTCACCTCTCCCCGCGCGAGCGCATCGCCATGATGTCGACGAAGGCCACCCACGAGCTGCTGGAGATCGGCGTCTCCTCCCCGGAGCCGACGCCCTCGCAGGGCCTCGGCGTCGGCGAGGTGGGCTACCTCATCACCGGTGTGAAGGACGTGCGCCAGTCCAAGGTCGGCGACACCGTCACCAACGCCGCCAAGCCGTCCGCCGAGGCGCTCGGCGGTTACCGCGACCCCAAGCCGATGGTGTTCTCCGGCCTGTACCCGATCGACGGCTCGGACTACCCGCTGCTGCGCGAGGCGCTGGACAAGCTCAAGCTCAACGACGCCGCCCTGGTGTACGAGCCGGAGACGTCCGCGGCGCTGGGGTTCGGTTTCCGCATCGGGTTCCTCGGCCTGCTGCACCTGGAAATCGTGCGCGAGCGGCTGGAGCGGGAGTTCAACCTCGACCTCATCTCCACCGCGCCCAGCGTGGTGTACGAGGTGACGATGGAGGACCGCAAGGTCATCACCGTCACGAACCCCTCGGAGTTCCCCGAGGGCAAGGTCTCCGAGATCCGCGAGCCCGTCGTGCGCGCCACGGTGCTGGCGCCCGCGGAGTACATCGGCGCCATCATGGAGCTGTGCCAGCAGCGCCGCGGTGAGCTGCAGGGCATGGACTACCTGTCCGAGGACCGCGTGGAGATGCGCTACCGCCTCCCGCTGGCGGAGATCGTCTTCGACTTCTTCGACCAGCTGAAGTCGCGCACCCGCGGGTACGCCTCCCTGGACTACGACGTCGACGGCGACCAGGTCGCGGACCTGGTGAAGGTGGACGTGCTGCTGCAGGGCGAGCAGGTCGACGCCTTCAGCGCGATCGTGCACAAGGACAAGGCGTACGCGTACGGCGTGATGATGGCGGGCAAGCTCAAGGAGCTCATCCCGCGCCAGCAGTTCGAGGTCCCCATCCAGGCGGCGGTGGGTGCGCGCATCATCGCCCGCGAGAACGTCCGCGCCATCCGCAAGGACGTCCTGGCCAAGTGCTACGGCGGTGACATCACCCGCAAGCGCAAGCTGCTGGAGAAGCAGAAGGAGGGCAAGAAGCGCATGAAGATGGTGGGGCGCGTCGAGGTCCCCCAGGAGGCGTTCATCGCCGCGCTGTCCTCCGACGCCGCCGGCGACAAGGCCAAGGAGAAGGCGAAGAAGTAGTTCCGCCCGCAGTCGGGCCGGCGCGGGGCCGGCGGGCCCCGCGCCGGGTCGCCGGCCCGCTCAGGCCTCGCCGCTCGCGACCCCGGCCCGCTCCACCACCCGCAGCACCGCGTCGGCGAGGACGTCGGGGCGGTCGACGGGCACGAAGTGGTTCGCGTCCGGCACCGGGGTGAACCGCGCGCCGGGGATCTCGCGCGCCAGGCGCTCGCCGTAGCGGGGCTTCATCTGCTTGTCGAGCATCCCCCAGACGACCTCCACGGGCATCGACAGGCGCGGCAGGAACGGCGCGACGGTCTGCGTGTAGACGGAGTCCGCCGCGCGCAGGTGCCGGGCCAGCCGCTGCCCACCGCCCGGCTCCAG
This sequence comes from Kineococcus sp. G2, assembly GCF_037154035.1. Taxonomy (NCBI): domain Bacteria; kingdom Bacillati; phylum Actinomycetota; class Actinomycetes; order Kineosporiales; family Kineosporiaceae; genus Kineococcus; species Kineococcus sp. G2. The sequence goes on from NZ_JBBBEM010000008.1 coordinate 4,794, forward strand.
CCACGGCGCCACGAAGCGGTCCACCGCGTCGCCGGCGCGGTCCTGGTGGGCGAACAGCGGCCGCAGCGCCGTGCGCAGCACCTTCTCCAGCGCGGACGCCGGCAGGCGCTCCAGGACCGGCCACGCCAGCTTCAGGGCCTTGACACCGGGCACCGGCCAGCCGTCGTAGCAGACGCCGTCGGCGATGACGGCGCCCGCGACGCGCTGCGGGTTCGTCGTCGCCAGGATCTGCGTGACGCCGCCGCCGAGGTCGTGGCCGGCCACGACGGCGCGCTCCTCGCCGAGGGCGTCGAGCAGGTCGACGAGCGCGGAGGCCTGCGAGGCGATGTCCACCCCCGTGCCCGCGGGGGCGGTGGAGTCGCCGTAGCCGAGCATGTCCACGGCCACCACGCGCACGTGCTCGTGCAGGCGGGGCACCACGTCCCACCACAGGGTGTGGTTGGTGGGGATGCCGTGCACGAGCAGCACGAGGGGGCCGGAGTCCCCGGCGCGCCACAGGGTGCGCTGCCGGCCGGCGACGTCGATGGTCTCTTCTCGTCCGACGGGGTGGTCCACGCCCCCAGGGTGCCGGGGTCGGCGCGCCGGGGCACCTCGAGGTGGGCGCGGGGGCGTGGGCGGCGCGCCGGTGCGGGACGTCAGCCCTCGAAGCCGGCGCTGGCCGTGACGGTGCCCGGCGGCACCTCGGTGAAGCCGCCGTCGCGCACGTCGACGCGCTCACCGGCACCCAGCACCGGCGCCCCCGTCAGCACCCGGACGCCGAAGCCTCCCGCCGCCCACGGCGCGGTCAGCGCGGCGGGCAGCAGCTCCCACGCCAGCTGCGCCGCGTGCCCGACCTGCGCGGCCGCCTTGCCGGTGCTCATCCGCACCCCGGGGTGCAGCCGGATCGTCAGCAGGCCGGGGGCGCTGGGCGCCGCGGCGCGGTCGTCGGGATCGGTCAGGTCCAGCCCACCGACCTGCAGGGGCCGCAGCAGCGGCGGGACGTCGTCGCGCGGGTGCGGGGCGAAGGCGCGCACCGCGGCGTCGCCGCTGCGCGCCTCCACGTGCGCCAGCTCGGCGGTGCGCTCCCACCGCACCCCGCGCGCCCGGCGGGTGATCTTGCGGATGCGCTGCCCGCGCCAGGCGGCCACGGCGTCGTGGAACGCCCCGCCGGGGGCGGTGGTGCGCTCGTCCGTCAGCAGCAGCACCACGGCCCGGGCGGCGGCGACGAGCACGTCGGTGTGCGCCGGTGCCGGCTCGCGCTCCACGCGCGCGACCAGCGAGAGCGACCACGGCTCGTCCTCGCCGGGCAGGACCCACGGGGTGCTCGTCGGCTGCGTCACGGCGGGCACGCTACCCGCGCGGCACCGAGGTCAGGCGCGACGCCGGCGCCGCGCGGTGACCAGCTCGAACACGGCGTAGGCGGCCAGGCCCAGGGCCACGACCGCCAGCATCACCGTGCCGTACGGCTGGGAGGCGATCTCGTGGAACGCCGCGTCCAGACCCCGCGACTTCGCCGTGTCACCCCGCGCGGAGAGCACCACCAGCACGCCGAGGACGCCGAACGCGATGCCGCGCGCCACCCAGCCCGCCACGCCCAGCGCCGTCAGGGCCGGCGACAGGGGGCCCTCCACCTTGTCCTCGAACTTCTTCATCAGCCCGCGCACCGCCAGGCCGACGCCGACGCCGGCGATGACCAGGCCGACCAGCACGACGAGCACGGCACCGCCCGGGGCCTCCAGCACCCGCTGGGTGAGCGTCTGCTGCTGCTGCCCGGACGAGGAGCCGCCGCCGAACAGGAACCGTGCGCTGGACATGCCCAGCGCCGCGGCGACCAGGCCCTTGACGACGGCCTTGAGGCGCTTGCCGATCCCGTCGGCGGCCACCGCGGCGAAGACCTGCCAGACGACCATCGCCGCGAAGCCCAGCGTCAGCAGCGCCAGCAGCACCTGACCGAACGGCTGGGCGGCGATGCGGGACATCGCGCCGGAGGTGTCGGCCTGGGCCGGTGAGGTGCCGAACGCGACCTGCAGCGCCAGCCACGCCACCAGCAGGTACACGACCCCCTCGGCGACGACGCCCGCGCGGCCGACCCGCTTCACGGTGGTCTCGTGGCGCTCGGCGAAGCGCTCCCCCTGGCGGGCGGTCTCCTCGACGTCGTTGCCGGACATGGGCACATCGTGGGACCGCGCGCCCCGCCCCGCACCCCGGCGGGGCGGGGCGGTGCTCCGTCGGGGTGACACTGGAGGGGTGCCCAGCTCCCTGCCCGACGGCGAGGCCGTCCCCACCGACGGTTCCCTGCCGCCCGCCGCCCTCGCGGGTGCGGCGGAGCGCACCTTCGGGGTGTACCTGCACGTGCCGTTCTGCGCCGTGCGCTGCGGCTACTGCGACTTCAACACCTACACCGCCACCGAGCTGGGCGGCGGCGGCTCGCAGGCCGCCTACGCCGGCACCGCCGCCGCCGAGGTGGCCCTCGCCGCCCGCGTCCTGGGCCCGGCCGCGCGCCCGGCGTCCACGGTGTTCTTCGGCGGCGGCACGCCCACGCTGCTGCCCGCCGCGGACCTGGCCGCGATGCTCGGCGCGGTGCGCGAGCGCTTCGGGCTGGAGGCGGGCGCGGAGGTCACCACCGAGGCCAACCCGGACTCCGTGACCCCGCAGGCGCTGGCGACCCTGGCGGCGGCCGGGTTCACCCGCGTCTCCTTCGGCGTGCAGTCCGCGGTGCCGCACGTGCTGGCGGTGCTGGACCGCACCCACGACCCGCGCCGGGTGCCCGAGGCGGTGCGCTGGGCGCGCGAGGCCGGTCTCGACGTCAGCCTGGACCTCATCTACGGCACGCCGGGGGAGTCCGCGGACGACCTGCGCCGCAGCCTGGACGAGGCGCTGGCGTGCGAGCCGGACCACGTCTCGGCGTACGCGCTCATCGTCGAGGAGGGCACCCGGCTGGCCGCCCGCATCCGCCGCGGCGAGGTGCCCGCGCCTGAGGACGACGACGAGGCCGAGAAGTACGAGCTCGTCGACGACGCCCTGACCGCGGCGGGGTTCTCCTGGTACGAGGTGAGCAACTGGGCCAGGAAGCCGGAGTTCGCGTGCCGGCACAACCTGGCGTACTGGCGCGGCGGCGACTGGTGGGGGATCGGGCCCGGAGCGCACAGCCACGTCGGTGGGGTGCGCTGGTGGAACGTCAAGCACCCCACCGCCTACGCCGGCCGCCTGGGGCGCGGTGAGAGCCCCGCCCACGCCCGAGAGGTGCTCTCCGGCGACGACCGGCGCACCGAGGACGTGCTGCTGCGCTCGCGGCTGGCGGAGGGCTTCGACCCGGCGTGGTGGGGGGCGGGCGCGGTGGCGGCGGTGCCGGGACTGGTGGCCGACGGGCTGCTCGAGGCCCTCGGCGGCGGGCGGTTCGCGCTCACCCGGCGGGGGCGGTTGCTGGCCGACGCGGTGGTGCGCGCCCTGCTGGGCTGAGCCGCCCGTGCTCGGCTAGGTTCGCGGTGTGCGCCTGGGAGTGAACCTCGGCTACCTGACGGGCGGCGACGCGGCCGCGGCGGCCGCGGACGCCCTGGCGCTGGTGCGCGCCGCGGAGGACGCCGGCTGCGAGAGCGCCTGGGTCGCCGAGGCGTACGGCTCCGACGCCGTCAGCGTCCTGGGCTGGCTGGCCGCGCAGACGACGCGCATCGGCCTGGGCTCGGCGGTGCTGCAGGTGCCGGCGCGCGCACCGGCCGCGACCGCGATGGCCGCCGCCACCCTCGACGTGCTGACCGGCGGGCGCTTCCGCCTCGGGCTGGGCGTGTCCGGCCCGCAGGTCTCCGAGGGCTGGTACGGGCAGCGGTTCACCGCCCCGCTGGCGCGCACCCGCGAGCACGTCGCGGTCGTCCGCCAGGTGCTCGCGCGCCGGCCGGTGCGCCACGAGGGCGAGCACGTGCGGCTGCCGCTGCCGGACGGTCCGGGGGTGCCGCTGCGGCTGATGCTGCCCGAGCCCCGGCCGGACCTGCCCGTGTACCTGGCCGCCGTCGGGCCCCGCAACGTCGAGCTCGCCGGGGAGATCGCCGACGGGTGGCTGCCGGTGTTCCTGGCGCCGGAGGCGTCCGCGGAGCAGTTCGCGCAACTGGCCGCCGGCCGGGCGCGGCGCACCGAGCCGCCGGTGCGGGAGTTCGACGTGTGCGCCTCGGTGCCGGTGCTCGTCACCGACGCCACCGGCGATGAGCGGCTGGCGGCCGAGGCGCCCGTGCGCCGGCACGTCGCCCTGTACCTGGGCGGGATGGGCTCGCGCTCGCAGAACTTCTACGCCTCCCTCGCCCGGCGGCTGGGGTTCTCCGACGCCGTGGACGAGGTGCAGGAGCGGTTCCTCGCCGGCGACCACCGCGCGGCCGCCGCCGCGGTGCCGGCCGGTTTCCTGGAGGCCACCTGCCTCGTGGGGCCCGCGGCGAGCCTGCGCGCGCGCCTGGACGACTACGCGCGCGCCGGCGTCACCACCGTGGCCCTGGTGCCGCAGGCGCCCGCGCTCGCCGACCGGGTGGCGGCGGTGCGGGCCCTGGCGGCCTGACGGGTCAGCGCACCAGGCGCAGGATCAGCGGGTAGCGGTAGGCGCGGCCGGAGTTCGCCGCGACGGCCGCCAGGATCCCGAAGACCGTGGCCGCGACGAGCACCGCGACCGGGACGATCAGCAGCGGGAAGGCCAGCCCGAAGGTCACGGTCACCAGGACGCCGATCACCAGCCCGAGCACCGCTTCGTAGATGAACAGCGAGATGCTCGCGTTGAGCGCCTCGGCGGCGTGCTCGCGCACGAAGCGGCTGCGGTCCTTGAAGACGAGGAACAGCACCAGGGGCGCGATCACCGGCAGGCTGATCCAGACGAGCAGGGTGCCCACGTGGGCGAGCACGCTCCAGGTGCGCTCGTCCTGCACGGACAGCGGCGGCTTCTGCCACTGCGGCGGCTGGCCGGGACCCTGCGGGTGCGGCCACTGCTGACCGTGCTGCTGCGCCGCCTCCTGCTCCGGCTGCCAGTCCGGGCGCCAGCCGGGCTGCCACGCCTGCTGCTGCTCGCCGGCGCCGGGGGCGTGCGGGTCCTTCGTGAAGTCCGGGCGGGACGGCTGGTGCGGGTCGCTCACGGTGGTCTCCTGGTGCCTCGCGGGGGTTCGGGTTCGCGTCGATCCTCCTGCGCGGGCGGGCCGGGTGTCGTCCTCCCGCGGGGTGGTCCCGGGTGCGACGAGGGGAGGAGGCGCGCGCCTCAGTGGTCCGCCGCGTCCGCGGTGACGAAGTCCACCAGCTCCTCCACCCGGCCCAGCAGCGCCGGCTCCAGGTCGGCGTAGCTGCGCACGGTGCCCAGGATCCGCTTCCAGCCGTGCGCGACGTCGGCCTGCGTGGCGTGCGGCCAGCCCAGCTCGGCGAGGATCCCGTGCTTCCAGGAGGTGCCGCGCGGGACGCTCGGCCACTCCCGCCACCCCAGGCGCTCGGGGCGCACGGCCTGCCACACGTCGATGAACGGGTGGCCCACGACCAGCACGTGCGGGCTCCTCGAGACCGCGGCGACGATGCGCGACTCCTTCGAGCCGGCCACGAGGTGGTCCACGAGCACGCCGATGCGGCGGCCGGGGCCGGGGGAGAAGGAGCGCACCGCGGCGTCGAGGTCGTCGACGCCGTCGAGCATCTCCACGACGACGCCCTCGACGCGCAGGTCGTCGCCCCACACCTTCTCCACCAGCTCCGCGTCGTGGCGGCCCTCGACGAGGATGCGGGAGGCGCGCGCGGTGCGGGCGGCCGCCCCGGTCACCGCGATCGAGCCGCTGGCGGTGCGCGCGGGCCCGGTGGGCGCGGGCGCGGCGCGCGGGGGCACGAGCCGCACCGGCTGCCCGTCCACCCAGAAGCCGGGGCCCAGCGGGAAGGTGCGGGTGCGGCCCCTGGCGTCCTCCAGGACGACCACGTGCACGCCGCCGCTCTTCTCCACGCGCACCACCGCACCCACCCAGCCGGTCTCCACGTCCTCCACGACGAGGCCGCGCGCGGCGGGCTCCTCGCGGTGCGCCGGCCGCTGCGGGTGCGGGTTCGCGGACAGCACGTCGGTGCCGTAGCGGTCGCTGGACGGGTGCCTGGGGCTCACCCGCGGCACGCTAACGACCGGTGCGCGCGGCGCGGTGGAGGCGCGCTCGGCGTAGACTTGGCACTCGGGTTCGGCGAGTGCCAGGGCGAGTGCCGGGGACGGCGGGGACGGAGGTGGGTGTGAGCGACGACCGCAGGCTCGCGGTGCTGCGCGCCATCGTGGAGGACTACGTCTCCACCCACGAGCCGGTGGGCTCCAAGGCGCTGGTGGAGCGCCACCGCCTCGGCGTGTCGCCGGCCACGATCCGCAACGACATGGCGGTGCTGGAGGAGGAGGGCTACATCGCCCAGCCGCACACCAGCGCCGGGCGCATCCCCACCGACAAGGGCTACCGCCTGTTCGTGGACCGCCTGGCCAACCTCAAGCCCATGTCGCCCGCCGAGCGGCGCGCCATCCAGGCCTTCCTCGACGGCGCCGTCGACCTCGACGACGTCGTGGACCGCACGGTGCGGCTGCTGGCGCAGATCACCCGCCAGGCCGCCGTCGTGCAGTACCCCTCCCTCTCGCGCGCCGCGGTGCGGCACGTGGAGCTCGTCCCCGTCGGCGGGCGCAGCGCGCTGCTGGTGCTCATCACCGACACCGGCCGCGTGGAGCAGCGCGTCGTGCAGGTGCGCTCCGCCGACGACCTCGACGCGCTTCCCGAGCAGCTGGCCGCGCTGCGCGACCGCGTCAACGCCGCCGTGGCCGGCAAGCGGCTGAAGCAGGCCCGCGAGGAGCTGGCGGGCGTGGTGCGGGCCACCGCGCCGGGGCAGGAGGCGGTGGCCGCGGAGGTCGTCGCCGCGCTCGGCGAGTGCCTGACCGCCGGGCTGGAGGAGCGCGTGGTGATCGCCGGCACCGCCAACCTCGTGCGCTCCGGCGCCGACCTCTCCGCGAGCCTGGGCAGCGTGCTGGAGGCCCTCGAGGAGCACGTCGTGCTGCTGCGGCTGGTGCAGGAGATGGCCGAGGAGGGCGGCGCCGACCGCGGTGCCCTCAGCGTGCGCATCGGCGCGGAGAACCTGCACCTGGGCCTGCCCGAGACGTCCGTGGTGACCAGCGGCTACGGCGAGGGGGAGGTGCTGGCGCGCCTGGGCGTGCTCGGCCCGACCCGCATGGACTACCCGACCACGATGGCGGCGGTGCGGGCGGTCTCCCGCTACGTGTCGCGCATCCTGTCCCAGTGACCGACCGGACGAACCACCGAACGGGAGACCTGAGCACCTCGTGAGCGACTACTACGACGTCCTGGGCGTCAGCAGGGACGCCTCGGCGGAGGAGATCAAGCGCGCCTACCGCAAGCTGGCGCGCAAGCTCCACCCCGACGTCACCTCCGACCCGGACGCGGGGGACAGGTTCAAGGAGGTCTCCCAGGCCTACGAGACGCTGTCCAACCCGGACAAGCGCGCGCAGTACGACCGCGGCGGTGCGCCCGGCGGGCCCGGGGGCGGCTTCGGCCAGGGCTTCGGCTTCTCCGACATCATGGACGCCTTCTTCGGCCAGAGCGGTGCCGGCGGCGGCCGCGGGCCGGTCAGCCGCACCCAGCGCGGCCAGGACGCCCTCATCCGCGTCGACGTGGACCTCGCCGAGGCCGCCTTCGGCGGCGAGCGGCAGATCCAGGTCGACACGGCCGTGCTGTGCCCCACGTGCAAGGGCACCTGCTGCCAGCCGGGCACCCAGCCGGCCACCTGCGACATCTGCGGGGGTCAGGGCTCGGTGCAGCGCGTGGTGCGCTCGCTGCTGGGGCAGGTCATGACCAGCCAGCCGTGCCCGACGTGCCACGGCTTCGGCACCGTGCTGCCCAGCCCGTGCCTGGAGTGCTCCGGCGAGGGGCGGGTGCGCGCGCGCCGGCCGCTGACCATCCGCATCCCCGCCGGCGTGGACACCGGCACCCGCATCCAGCTCGCCGCCCAGGGCGAGGTCGGCACCGCCGGCGGCCCGCCCGGCGACCTCTACGTGGAGATCCACGAACGTCCCCACCCGGTCTTCACCCGCCGCGGCGACGACCTGCTGTGCACCCTGGAGGTGCCCATGACGGCCGCCGCGCTGGGGGCGTCGATCCCGCTGGAGACCCTCGACGGCGAGGAGGAGGTCGAGGTGCGCCCCGGCGCGCAGGGCGGCGAGGTCGTCACCCTGAAGCAGAAGGGCGTCGAGCACCTGCGCTCGACCGGCCGCGGCGACCTGCTGGTCACCCTGGAGGTCATCACCCCGCGCGACCTCGACGACGAGCAGGAGGAGCTGCTGCGCCGCCTGGCGGAGATCCGCGGCGAGGTGCGCCCGGCGGGCAAGCTGTCCCCGGCCCACCACGGCGTGTTCTCCAAGCTGCGCGAGCGCTTCGGCGGCCGCTGACCCCGCGCGGCCCGGCGCGCACGCCCCTGCGGCAGGGTGGGGGCGTGCGCGCGAAGCTGTTCACCGGGTCGGTGGTGCTCCACGCCGCGGCCGTCGTCGTGGCGGCGCTGGTGCTGCCCCAGCGGGTGCCCACCCACTTCGGCGGCGGCGGCGAGGCCGACGACTGGAGCAGCCGCGCCGGGGCGGTCGCGGTCTCCGCGCTGGTCGGCGGCGCCCTCGCGGCGCTCTTCACGGCTCTGGCCGCCGGGGTGCGCCGCCTGCCGGTGGACATGGTCAACGTGCCGAACACCCGGTGCTGGAGAGCGCCGGAGCACGAGGCCGAGCTGCGCCGGCGCGCCCTGGACGACCTGTGGACCGTCGGGGCGGCGACGATACTGCTGCTGACCGCCGCCGAGGGCGCGATCGTGCAGGTGGCGCTGACGGGCACGGGCCGGCTGCCGTGGTGGTTCGCCGCCGTCCTCGCAGCCTGGCTCGTCGGCGTCCTGGTGTGGGCGCTGACGCTCGGCCTGACCCGCTACCGGGTGCCCGGGGGCGCCGGGCGCCCGACGAGCTCCGGGTGAGCGCACCGGGTGGGCGCGGCGGTGCGGTGAGGACCCCCCGAGGGCCCTCACCGCACCGGTCGGGGGAGAGCCTCAGCGCACGGTGAAGCTCTTGGTGTCGCCCGCCGGCTGCGCACCGGCCTCGCCGCCGGACTCGTCGGGGCGCTCCACCAGCACGGTGTACTCGCCCGCCGGCAGCGGGATCGTCACGGAGAACTCCGCGAACTCCCCGTTGGCGCCGGCCTGCGCCGGCCCGCGGGTCACCTCGGCGCCCGAGGCGTCGGTGACCGTGTACAGCAGGGTGCCCTCGAAGGCGCTGCCGACGCCCTCGACGACCACCTGGCCGGGGGTGCCGGTGTCCACGGCCGTGATCCACGCCGGGGCCTGCACCTGCGACTGCGGCGCCCGCGAGACCGTCTCCGGCACCGCGTAGCCGAACACGAGCGGCTCGGCCCGCCCGTCCACGCGGATCTCCACGGGCAGGTCCTCGCCGGCCGCCGCGGTGACGGTGTAGACGAGCTGCTGCACGGCGGCCGTCACGTCGCCGGTCTCGAGGTCCCCGGAGGCGGCCGAGGCGGCGATGTCCACGACGAGCCGGTCCTCCGCGGCGGTGACCGTCGCGGAGGCGTCCGGGCCCCACGGGCTGGCGTAGTCGGGGTCGGAGGGCTGCCCGCCCAGCACGGCGCGCAGCGCGTTCGTCGCGTCGTCCGCCGCGTCCCCGGCGGGCACGTACTCGCGGAAGAGCAGCTGCTGCTGACCGCCCAGCCAGTACACCGGCACGGTGGCCGAGCCGGCCGGCAGCGCCTGCCCGGTGCCCGCGGCGGGCGTGCCGGCCGCGCTGCTGCTCACCGCCTCCGGCGGGGTCGTCGCCGCGGCGGTGCCCTCGGCCGGTGCCGAGGTCGTGGCGGCCCGCTCCGGGGAGGGCGGGGCGGTGCCCTCCTGCGTCGTCCCGGTGGAGGCGGAGGCGACGGTGCGCACCGCACCGTCGCCGCGGGTCAGCGCGAAGGCGCTGCCACCCACGACGACGACCGCGGCGGCGGTCGCCACGGCGGCCCAGGCGCGGGTGGAACGGCGGCCGGCGTCGGTGCTCATGCGGATCTCCTGGAGGCGGTCGGTGGGCCGTACCGCGGCGGCGCGGGCGGCGAGGGCGTCGCGCAGCGCGCGGGCGGTGGGGTCGGTGTCGGGGTCGGGAAGCGGCCCGGTGGGCACGGGCCCGTCGGGGTCGGGTTCGGATCGGTCGCTCACGGGGTTCCCTCCTGGCGGCTCAGGCCGGCGCGCAGCGCCGCCAGCCCGCGGTGCGCGTGCGTCTTGACGGCCCCGCGGCTGATGCCCAGGGTCTCGGCGATGTCCTGCTCGGACAGGTCGGCGGAGTAGCGCAGGACCAGCACCTCCCGCTGCCGGGCGGGCAGCCCGTCCAGCGCGGCCAGCACCGAGCGGTGCTCCGCGGAGCGCACCGCCCGCTCCTCCGGCCCCTCCGGGGCCGGGTCCGGCAGCGGGCGCCCGCGGTCGGCGACGGCGCGGTGGCGCAGCACGTCGCGGGCGCCGTTGACCACGGCCTGCCGCAGGTACGCGGGCGCCGAGGCGCGGTCGTCGAGCCGCCGCCACCGGCGGTGCAGCGCCACGAACGCCTCCTGCACCACCTCCTCGGCGGTCGACGTCTCGCCGGTGAACTGCGCGGCCAGGGCGACCAGCCGGCGCCAGTGCGTGCCGTACAGCACGGTGACGGCCGTGTCGGCGTCCCAGCCGCGGGGGTCGTCGGGGTCCACGGCCCCGCCGCCGCCCGCGCCGCGCGCCGGGCGCGCGGGACCGGCGCCGCGGCCGACCTGCCGGTCAGCCACGGCGCGCCGGGTCGTGAGCATCTCCACACGGGTACGACGAGCAACGCACGGTCACGGTTGACATCCAACCGGAGGAGATCACCCGGACGGCGGAGAGGGGCGGGCGGTGCGGCGCGCGGGTACGGTGCGGAGCATGAGCGGCAGCGGCACGGGACGCGCTCCCGACGACCTCTTCCTGAAGATCATCGCCGGCGAGGTGCCCGCGACGATCGTGCACGCCGACGACCTCGTGGTCGCCTTCGAGGACGTCGACCCGCAGGCCCCCGTGCACGTGCTCGTGGTGCCGCGGGAGCGCCACGAGACCGTCGCCGCGCTCGCCGCCGCCGCACCGGCCACGCTGGCGCGGCTCGTCGAGGTGGCCCAGCGCATCGCCGACGAGCGCTGCGGCGGGCACTTCCGGCTGGTGTTCAACACCGGTGAGGACGTGGGCCAGTCGGTCTTCCACGTCCACGGCCACGTCCTCGGCGGCCGGGGCTTCACCTGGCCGCCGGGGTGATCGCGGGGCCCGGCAGCGGGGCGGGCGGGGACCCCGCCTGGCCCCGGGGACGGTCAACGGGTTGGATGGAGCGCCATGTGCGGCTTGTGCGGTGAGATCACCTTCGACGGGCGTCCTGCGGACGTCTCCGCGGTGCAACGGATGTCGCAGCCGCTCGCGGCTCGCGGGCCGGACGGCGAGGGGTACTGGGCGCAGGGCCGGGTCGCCTTCGGGCACCGGCGGCTGTCCGTCATCGACCTGTCGGTGTGCGGCTCGCAGCCGATGGTCGACCCCGAGCTGGGCCTGCACGCCGTCTTCAACGGCTGCATCTACAACTACAGGGAGCTGCGCGAGGAGCTCACCGGGCACGGCTACCGGTTCAGCTCCACCTCCGACACGGAGGTGATCGTCAAGGGGTACCACCGCTGGGGCACCGACGTCGTGCACCGCCTCAAGGGCATGTTCGCCGTCGTCCTCCACGAGCGCGACTCCGGCCGGGTCGTGCTCATGCGCGACCGCCTCGGCATCAAGCCGCTGTACCTGGCCGAGACCCCCGGGCGGCTGCGCTTCGCCTCCTCGCTGCCCGCGCTGCTGGCCGCGGGGGACGTGGACACCACCATCGACCCCGTCGCCCTGCACCACTACCTCACCTGGCACGCCGTCGTGCCGCCGCCGCTGACGATCCTCAAGGGCGTGCGCAAGCTGCCCCCCGCCACGGTCCGCGTGGTCGAGGCCGACGGGCGCAGCCGCGAGGAGCGGTACTGGTCGCCGCAGCACGTGCGCCGCGAGGAGTTCGCCGGCTACTCCGAGCGCGACTGGGAGGACGCGGTCCTGGAGTCGTTGCGCGCCGCCGTGCGCCGGCGCACCGTCGCCGACGTGCCCGTGGGCGTGCTGCTGTCCGGCGGGCTGGACTCCAGCCTCATCACCGGCCTGCTCGCCGAGGCCGGGCAGAGCGACCTGGCCACCTACTCCATCGGCTTCGAGGCCGCCGGTGGGCACGAGGGCGACGAGTTCGCCTACTCCGACGTCATCGCCGAGCGGTACGGGACGAACCACCACCGCATCCGCGTCACCGGCGACGAGCTCGTCGGCGCCCTCGGGCACGCCGTGGGCGCCATGCACGAGCCGATGGTCAGCCACGACGTCGTCGCCTTCGACCTGCTCTCCCAGCAGGTCTCGCAGTCCATCAAGGTCGTGCAGTCCGGGCAGGGCGCCGACGAGGTGTTCGGCGGCTACCACTGGTACCCGCCGCTGGCCGGGCTCAGCCCCGAGCAGGGCGTCGCCGCCTACGCGCGGGCCTTCTTCGACCGCGACCACGCGCAGATGGCGCGGGTCCTGCAGCCGCAGTGGATGCTCGAGCGCGACCCGTCGCTGGAGTTCGTGCGCGAGCACTTCACCCGCCCCGGCGCCGAGACCGCCCTGGACGCCGCGCTGCGCCTGGACACCGAGGTCATGCTCGTCGACGACCCCGTCAAGCGCGTGGACAACACCACGATGGCGTGGGGCCTGGAGGCCCGCGTGCCGTTCCTCGACCACGAGCTCGTCGAGCTGGCCGCCGCCATCCCGCCGCACCTGCACCTGAACGAGGGCGGCAAGGGGGTGCTCAAGCGCGTCGGCTACCGCGTCATCCCCCGCGAGGTCATCGACCGGCCCAAGGGCTACTTCCCCGTCCCGGCCATCACGCACCTGGAGGGCAAGGTGCTCGGCCTCGTCAAGGACGCCCTCACCAGCGAGGCCGCCCGCCGGCGCGGGCTGTTCCGCCCCGAGCACGTCTCGGAGCTCGTGCGCGACCCCAACGCCGAGCTCACCCCGCTGCGCGGCAACAAGCTGTGGCAGCTGGGGCTGCTGGAGCTGTGGCTGCAGCAGCACGGGATCGACTGAACCGCGAGGACAGGACGATGAGCACCGTCGGAACCCGCCGCCGCGCGAAGGTCGCGGGCCTGCGGCACCGCGGCCCCGAGACGCCCACCATCTCCAGCCGGAACTGGCAGCGCCCGCCGAGCCACCTCACCCGGGACATGGCCGCCGACGTCGTGCTCGACATGGGCTGGGGGCGGCTCGTGTTCGGGCACACGTTCGCCGACCAGCGCGACGTCGTCGACGCCCTGCGCGCCGAGGAGACCGGTGAGCGCGACATCGCCATGTACGTGCCCGAGCCGCAGGTCCTCGTCGGCCTGGCGCCGCACGAGCTGTTCATGGACCCCTCCATCACGTTCCGCCTGTCGCTGTCGCGCTACCGCCCCCCGCGCGACCGCAACCCGGACGTGTTCGTGCGCATGGTGCGCGAGCGCTCCGAGCTGGACGACGTCAACCGCCTCTACGCGGCCAACGGGATGGTCACCTCCGACCCGGACGTCATGTGGGCCAACCACCGCACCCGCACGTTCACGTACCTCGTCGCCGAGGACACCCGCACCCGCGCGATCGTCGGCACCGTCACCGGCGTCGACCACGTCCTGGCGTTCGGCGACCCCGACGAGGGCGCCAGCCTGTGGTGCCTGGCGGCGGACCCGCAGAGCGCCCCGCGCGGCACCGGGGAGGCGCTGGTGCGGGTGCTCGCCGAGCGGTACGCCGCCCGCGGGCGCGCCATCCTCGACCTGTCCGTCCTGCACGACAACGAGGGCGCCATCGCGCTGTACCGGCGGCTGGGTTTCCGGCCCGCCGCCCCCGTCGTCGTCAAGCGCAAGAACCCCATCAACCGGCCGCTGTTCTCCCCGCAGCCGGAGCACCTGGGGGAGCTGAACCCGTACGCCCGCATCGTCGCCGACGAGGCGCTGCGCCGGGGCGTCCGGGTCGAGGTCACCGACGCGCCCAGCGGGGAGATGCGCCTGACGTACGGGGGGCGCTCGCTGCTCACGCGCGAGTCGCTGTCGGAGCTGACCAGCGCGGTGGCGATGAGCCGCTGCGACGACAAGCGCGTCACGCGGCGGCTGCTCGCCGCCACCGGCGTGCGGGTGCCGCGCGGGGTGGAGCTCGCCTCCCCGGCGCTGGACGACGCGGACGGCCTGGCCGCCGCCGAACGGCTCATCGACGAGACCGGCCCCGTGGTGGTCAAGCCCGCCCGGGGCGAGCAGGGCAAGGGCATCACCGTCGGGGTGCGCGACGGCGAGGCGCTGCGGCGCGCCGTCGCCGAGGCGTCGGCGAACTGCCCCGACGTCCTCGTGGAGGAGTTCGTCACCGGGCACGACCTGCGGATCGTCGTCATCGACCACCAGGTCGTCGCCGCCGCCGTGCGCCGCCCCGCGACCGTCATCGGCACCGGCGGCGACAGCGTGCGCGAGCTCGTGCGCAAGCAGAGCCGGCGCCGCGAGGCCGCCACCGGCGGCGAGTCCAGCATCCCGCTGGACGCCACCACGGAGGCCGTCGTGCGCGACGCGGGTCTCGCGATGGACGACGTGCTGCCGCGCGGGCAGCGCCTGGAGGTGCGCCGCACCGCGAACCTGCACACCGGCGGGACCCTCGACGACGTCACCGACGACCTGCACCCGGACCTCGTGGACGCCGCCGTGGCCGCCAGCCGCGCCATCGGCATCCCCGTCACCGGCCTGGACCTGCTGGTGCCGGACGTGACCGGGCCCGAGCACGTCGTCATCGAGGCGAACGAGCGGCCCGGCCTGGCGAACCACCAGCCCCAGCCGACCGCGCAGCGGTTCCTGGACCTGCTCTTCCCGGAGACGCGCCGCGCGCAGGGGTGACCCGCCGCCCGCGCGGTCGCCTCCCGCACCTCCCCCTGCGTCCTCCCGAGCACCTCAGGCACCTCACACCCCCCACCGTGATCAAGGAAGTTGCCACTTCCTTGATCACCTTGATCTTGCGCGGTTGGGGTGTCTACCTCGCACGATCACGGAGGGGAGGGGGTCAGTGGGTGCGGTCGTCAGGGTGCGGCTCGACCCGGAGGGTGAGACCGCGCCCCCGCAACCGGTCCGCGAGGACCGTCCCGATGCCGGTGGCCGGGGTGAGCACCCCGGCGGCGTCCGGCAGGCGCTCGCCGTCGAACGCCAGGGCCAGCGCGCTCTCGCCGAGCATGACGGCGGTGGCGGCGTAGCCGGGGTCGCCCTGCGCGGCCACGACCGTGCGGTAGCGGTGGCCACCGGCGGTGCGGGCGTCCAGCTCGAGGTGGAAGCGGCCGGTCCGGCGCGTGCGCTCGCCCGGGCCGCTGCCGGGGGCCGGCAGCAGGCGGTCCACGAGCGGGCGGGCCGGGCGCAGGGCCAGCGCCCCGGCGAGCGCGGCCAGGGCCCCGGTCAGCGCGAACGCGCCCACGGGAGCCGCTGGGCCGCTGAACGCCACGACCTCCCGGTAGCGCAGCCGCGGGCCGTACGCGTGCCCCAGCAGCGCGTTGCTGCGCCGCACCACGCGCGTGTTGAAGGGCGCCATGACGAACGGCGCCACCCACCGCCCGTCCTCGGACCTGCGGTGGGGGCGGAAGACGTCGGGCTGCCCGCCCAGGTCGGGTTCGGCGGCGCGGTCGGGGCTGAGCGCGTACGGGTCGGCGAGCAGCCGCCGCGCCGCCGGGTCGGCGCGGGCCGTGTCCAGCTGCAGGCGCAGGGAGTCGACGGTGCCGCCGCTGACCCCGCCGCGCGCCGAGCGCAGCTCCAGCACGGCGTCGGTGAGGGGGCCGGCGCCGTCGGCCCGGGCACGCTCGTGCGTCAGCAGCACGGCCAGGTCGGAGGGCACGGAGTCGAAGCCGCAGGAGTGCACGATCCGCGCGCCGCTGCCGCGGGCGGCGGTGTGGAACCCGGCGGCGCTGCGGTGCGCGAACAGCGTCTCGCCCGTGAGGTCGGCGTAGTGGGTCCCCGCCGCGGCGCACGCGGCGACCAGCGGCAGCCCGTGGCGCAGGTACGGCCCCACGGTGCTGACGACGACGCGCGCGGTGCGGGCGAGCTCGCGCAGCGACGCGTCGTCGGTGGCGTCGGCCGTCAGGACGGGCCAGTGGGCGGCAGCCGCTCCCAGGCCGGCGCGGACCCGTTCCAGGCGCTGCGCCGAGCGGCCGGCGAGGCCGATGCGCGCCCCCGGCGGGGCGTGCCGGGCGAGGTGCCCGGCGACGAGCCGGCCGGCGAAGCCGGTGGCGCCGAGGACGACGACGTCGAGGTCGGGACCCGGGGCGTCGTCGCGCTGCACCCGCCCCACCGTAACCGCGCCCCCCGAGCCCGCCACCCGCCGCTGCTGCCCGGACGCACCGCGACCGGGGCGGGCCCCACACGCCCCGGTGGGCGGCTGCGCCCCGGGAGGAGGCAGTATCGGCGCGGTGAGCACTCCCGAGCGCCCCCACCAGTACGCCTCCGCCCCCCCGAGCACCACCGCGGCCGCCGGGACCGTGGACGCGCCGATCGACGTGGAGTACCTGACCTCCACGCTGATGGAGCTGCTGCGCACCCCCAGCCCGTCCGGCCGCACCGACGCGGTCATGCAGCTCGTCGGCCAGCACATCGACCGGCTCGGGCTGCCGTTCGACCTCACCCGCCGCGGCATGCTGCGCGCCACCCTGCGCGGGCGCACCGACGTGGCGCGCCGCGCCGTCGTGGTGCACGCCGACACGATCGGGCTGATGGTCAAGCGGGTGAAGGACAACGGCCGCCTGGAGGTCGTGCCCGTCGGCAGCCACAGCGCCCGCTTCTCCGAGGGCGCCCACGTGACGATCTTCACCGACGACTTCGACGAGGTGTACACGGGCACCGTCCTGCCGCTGAAGAGCTCCGGGCACACCTTCGGCGACGAGATCGACACCCAGGGCGTGGGCTGGCAGGTCGTCGAGGTGCGCATCGACGAACCGGTCGTCAGCGCCGCCGACGTGCACGCCCTGGGC
The DNA here is from genome assembly GCF_037154035.1 of Kineococcus sp. G2. Taxonomy (NCBI): domain Bacteria; kingdom Bacillati; phylum Actinomycetota; class Actinomycetes; order Kineosporiales; family Kineosporiaceae; genus Kineococcus; species Kineococcus sp. G2. The sequence goes on from NZ_JBBBEM010000008.1 coordinate 21,841, forward strand.
GTGCAGGTCGGGGACTTCATGGCCCTGGACGCCGCCCCGCAGATCACCCGCCACGGGTACGTGAAGTCCCGCCACCTCGACGACAAGGCGGGCCTGGCGGCGTGCCTGGCGGCCCTGAAGGCGCTGCACGACGCGGAGCTGCCGCTGGCGGTCACCGCCCAGTTCCTCGTCACCATCGGTGAGGAGGTCGGTTTCGGCGCCACCCACGGGCTGTCCCCGGACCTGGCGGAACTGGTGGCCGTGGACAACGCCGTCGTCGCCGAGGGGCAAGCGTCGCGCGAGGAGCTCGTCAGCGTCGGGATGCTCGACATGACCGGCCCCTTCGACTACCACCTGTCCCGCCGCCTGCACGCGCTGGCACGCGCCCACGGCGTGCCCGCCGTGCGCGACGTGTACCGGCACTACCGCTCCGACGCCGCCCCGGCCCTGGAGGCCGGCATCGAGGCGCGCGCCGCGCTGCTCGGTTTCGGCCTGGAGTCCAGCCACGGCCACGAGCGCACCCACCTGGACGGCCTCGTCGCCCTGGCGCGGCTCCTGGTGGTGTACCTGCAGAGCGGGCTGACGTTCGACGAGTGGGACCGTGCCGAGCACGGCGACCTCGCCGACTTCCCCTCCGACAGCGTGCAGCCGGTGCAGCTGGAGCCCGTGGACCGCACCGTCGTCCCCGACGGCGTCCTCGGCTGAACCACCTCTGAAGAAACCCCGCCGTGCGCGTCCTGCTCGTCGACAACCACGACTCGTACACGTACAACGTGTTCCAGCTGATCGCGCAGGTCACCGGTTCCGAACCGGTCGTGGTGCTCAACGACGCGGTGGCCCCCGACGCGCTGGACCTCGCCGGGTTCGACGCGGTGGTCGTCTCGCCCGGGCCCGGCCACCCGGGTGTGGAGCGCGACTTCGGCCTGAGCGCCGCGGTGCTGGAACGTGCGCGGGTGCCCCTGCTGGGGATCTGCCTGGGCCACCAGGGCATCGCCCTGGCGGCCGGGGCCCCGGTGGTGCCCGCGCCGGAACCCCGGCACGGGCACGTCACCCGGGTGCGGCACGACGGCAGCGGGGTGTTCGCCGGGCTCCCGCAGGGTTTCGCCGCGGTCCGCTACCACTCCCTGTGCGTGGCGGAACCGCTGCCGGCGCCGCTGGTGGCCACCGCGTGGGCCGAGGACGGCGTCGTGATGGGGTTGCGGCACACCGGGCGGCCGTTCACCGGGGTGCAGTTCCACCCCGAGTCCGTCGGCAGCGAGCGCGGCCGGGACCTGGTGGGGAACTTCCTGCGCGAGGCGCGGCCGGTCGTGCGCGCGCGGACCCCGGAACCCCCGGGACTTCCGGAACCCCCGGGAGCCGCGGTGGGGACCGCGGAACCGACGGCCCGCTCGTACCGGTTGCGCACCCGCGTCCTGGAGCGCGCCGTCGACGCCGCGGCGGCGTTCGAGGTGCTCGCCCGCCCGGCGGAACCGGCGTTCTGGCTGGACAGCGCCTGCCCCGGTCCCGGAACCGGGCGGTTCTCCTTCCTCGGCGGTTCCGGGGGGCCGGAGGCGCAGACGGTGACGTACCGCGTCGACGGCGCGCGGCTGACCGTGCGCGACCGCACCGGCGAGCGGCACCTGACGGGCCGGGTGCTCGACCACCTGGCCGCGGAACTGGCCGCGCGCCGCCTGGTGGGCGGTGAGGACCCGCGGGAACTGCCGTTCGACCTGGCCGGCGGCTGGGTGGGGTACCTCGGCTACGAGGTGCGTGCCGACTGCGCTTCCCCGACGACCCGGCGCGCCACCACGCCGGACGCCGCGTGGCTGTTCGCGGACCGCTTCGCCGTCCTGGACCACGAGCAGGACCGCACCCACCTCGTCGCGCTCGTCCGCTGCGACGGGGAGGGCGGAGGGGACGGGGAGGCGGTGGGCGCCGCGGAGGCGGACGCGCGGACGTGGCTGGAGCTCACCGCCGAGCAGCTGGCGACGCTGCCGCCGGCCCGGCCGCGACCCGAGCCCGCCCCGGTGCCGCCGCTGCCGGAGGAGGTGGTGCTGCCGCTGCTGGACCGCGACCGGGAGCAGTACCTCGCCGCGGTGCAGGCGTGCCGCGACGTGCTGCGCGCCGGTGAGAGCTACGAGGTGTGCCTGACCGCGCAGGCCCGCTCGGACGCCGACGTGGACGCGCTCACCGCGCACCGGCGCCTGCGCGGCGTCAACCCCGCCCCGTACGCGGCGTTCCTGCGCCTGCCCGGGGTGGAGGTCGCCTGCGCCTCCCCGGAGCGGTTCCTGCGCGTGGACCGCGACGGCTGGGCGGAGGCGAAGCCGATCAAGGGCACCGCGCGGCGCGGCGCCGACCCGCTCGAGGACGAGCGGCTGCGGGCCTCGCTGCCCGCCGACCCCAAGACCCGCGCCGAGAACCTCATGATCGTGGACCTGCTGCGCAACGACCTGGGCCGGGTGTGCGAGGTGGGGTCCGTCTCGGTGCCGGAGCTGATGGCCACGGAGACCTACGCCACCGCCCACCAGCTCGTCTCCACCGTCCGCGGCCGGTTGCGCCCCGCGCTCGGGGCGGTGGACGCGGTGCGCTCCTGCTTCCCGCCGGGGTCGATGACCGGGGCGCCCAAGCTGCGCACCTGCGAGGTGGTCGACGCGCTGGAGGAGCGCGCGCGGGGCGTGTACTCGGGGGCGCTGGGCTACCTGTCGCTGACCGGCGCGGCCGACCTGGCGGTCGTCATCCGCACCCTGGTGCGCGCCGGCGGGCGGTGGACGGCGGGCGCCGGCGGGGCGGTCGTGCTGGACTCCGACCCCGAGCAGGAGCTCGCCGAGACGCTGCTGAAGGCCGGCGCCTCGCTGCGCGCGCTGCTGGAGGACCCGCCCGCCCGGCCCCCGGAGCGCAGCGCGGGGTGGTCCGGGCTCACCCCTGCGCCCACTCCCGCAGCCGCCGCGTCAGGTCCGGGCGCCGCGCCAGCGGCTCGCCGTCGAGGTGGGTGACCTCCACCACGCCGCGCACGCTGGACGTCAGCCACACCGCGTCCGCCGAGCGCAGCCGCTCCACCGGCACCAGGTCGGTGCCGGTGGGCACGCCGGCGGCCGCCGCACCCGCGAACACCGCCCGCTGCACGGTGCCGGGCAACACGCCCGTGCCGTCCACCGGCGCGGTCAGCAGGCGCCCGCCGGCCGCCCACACCGCGCTCGACGTGGCGCCCTCGAGCACCAGGCCCTCCGTGGAGGTCAGCAGCGCGTCGTCCGCACCGCGGCGGGCCGCCTCGCGCAGCGCCGCGGTGTGCACCGCGTACGAGAGCACCTTCGCCCCGCCCAGCAGCCACGGCGCGCCCGCGTGCACGCGCGCCGGGGTGCCGCGGGTCAGGGCCACCACCCGCACTCCGCGCTCGCGGGCGCGCACCAGCGCCGCCGGCACGTCGCGCAGCGTCGCCAGGCCGCTGGGCCCCTGCCCGGGCGCGCCGCGCGTCAGGCTCAGGCGCAGCACCGCCTCCGCCCCGGCGGGCACGTCCGCGCCGAGACCCACGGCCAGCTCCCGCCAGGCGGCGAGGTCCGGGGCGGGCAGGTCCAGGGTCCGCGCGGAGCGCGCCAGGCGCTCCAGGTGCGCGTCCAGGTGCACCACGCGCACCGGTGGGCCGCCGAGCACCAGCAGCGTCTCGAAGACGCCGTCGCCGCGGGCCGCGCCGGCGTCGTCGGCGGCGACGACGGGCGCGCCCGGCGCCACCTCGCCGCGGCCGAGGACCGCCGTGCGCTCCCGCACCGCCGCAGCCCGCCGCACGTCGCCGCTCACCCGGGGAGTCTGGCCGACGCGACGGGCGGTGTCGGGGCCGCTCGCTACGATTGCCCCGACGAGCACCCCCTCACCACGGAGGCGAACGGCCCACCGGGCCGACCATGGCCAGCAACGACCCCACCACCCCCGCCGAGGGCGGGCCCGGCGTCGAGCCGGCGGCGACCGCCCGCCACGTCGTCGTCGTGCCGCCCGAGGTCTCGATGGTCTCCCTCCTGGGCCCGCGCGACGAGCTGCTGCGCGTGCTGGAGCGGGCCTTCACCCGCACCGACGTCCACGTGCGCGGCAACGAGATCACCGTCACCGGAACCTCCGGCGAGGTCGCCCTCGTCGAGCGGCTGGTCGACCAGATGCTCGCCGTGATCGCCGCCGGCCAGCCGCTGTCGGCGGACGCGGTGGAGCGGTCCGTGGCGATGCTGCGCGCCCAGGCGGCCGGCACCGGCAGCGAGCGCCCCGCGGACGTGCTGACCCTGAACATCCTGTCCAGCCGCGGGCGCACCATCCGCCCCAAGACGGTGAACCAGAAGCACTACGTCGAGGCCATCGACGACCACACCGTCGTCTTCGGCATCGGTCCCGCCGGCACCGGCAAGACCTACCTGGCGATGGCCAAGGCGGTGCAGGCGCTGCAGGCCAAGCAGGTCAACCGCATCGTGCTCACCCGCCCGGCCGTGGAGGCCGGTGAGCGCCTGGGCTTCCTGCCGGGCACGCTGACGGACAAGATCGACCCGTACCTGCGGCCGCTGTACGACGCGCTGCACGACATGCTCGACCCGGACTCGATCCCGCGGCTGATGGCGGCCGGCACCATCGAGGTGGCGCCGCTGGCGTACATGCGCGGCCGCACCCTCAACGACGCGTTCATCATCCTCGACGAGGCGCAGAACACCTCTCCCGAGCAGATGAAGATGTTCCTGACCCGCCTGGGGTTCAACTCCAAGATCGTCGTCACGGGCGACGTGACGCAGGTGGACCTGCCCAGCGGCACCGAGTCCGGCCTGCGCGTGGTGCAGGACATCCTCGAGGGCATCGAGGACGTGCACTTCTCCCGGCTGACCAGCACCGACGTCGTCCGCCACCGGCTGGTCTCGGAGATCGTCGACGCGTACGGCCGCTGGGAGGACTCCCGGCCGACCCGGGCGCCGCAGCAGCGCGGGCGGCGGTGAGGCGCGCGTGAGCATCGACGTCGTCGACGAGAGCACCTTCGCCGCCGGGCGCGGCGTGGACACCGTGGAGGTGGCCTCGCTGGCCCGCCACGTGCTGGACGAGATGCGGGTGCACCCGCTGGCGGACCTGTCCGTGCTCATGGTGGACGCCGAGGCCATGTCCCGGCTGCACGAGCAGTGGATGGACGAGCCCGGTCCCACCGACGTGATGTCCTTCCCGATGGACCAGCTGCGCCCCGGCCGGGAGGGGGAGACCTCCGAGCCCGGCCTGCTCGGCGACGTCGTGGTGTGCCCCGAGGTGGCCGCGGCGCAGGCCGCCGCCTCCGGGCACGCCACCGCCGACGAGGTCCTGCTGCTGGTGACGCACGGCATCCTGCACCTGCTGGGCTACGACCACGCCGAGCCGGAGGAGGAGCGGGAGATGTTCACGCTCCAGCGCCGCCTGGTGCTCGGCTTCCTGGCCCGCATCGGCCGCCCCGGCGACCCGACGCCCACGGTGGGGCACCGGGCGCTGCCGGGCTCCGGGCCGAAGGGCTAGGGGCGTCGTGGGGTCCCCGGCCGCCCCGCTGCTGCTGCTGGCGCTCGTCCTCGTCGTCGCCGCCGGCCTGGTGGCCGCCGCGGAGGCCGCCATCGGCGGCACCTCCCGGCGCCGCGCCCGCGAGCTGGAGGCGGACGGGCGCCGCGGTGCGGGCGCGCTGCTGGGGGTGCTGGAGTCCGCGGCGCCCGTGCTGACGGTGTGCACGCTGCTGCGCGTGGTCCTCGAGACCGTGGCCGCGGTGTGCGTCACGGTGGTCGTCGCCGGCTGGACGGACTCCTGGTGGCTGGTGCTGCTGATCGCCGGGCTAGGCATGTCGGCGCTGGACTTCGTGCTCGTCGGGGTGGGCCCGCGCACCCTGGGGCGGCTGCACGCCGAGAGCGTCGGGCTGCTGTCGGCGCCGGTGCTGGCGGCGCTGAGCCGGCTGCTGGGCCCGGTGGCGCACGCGCTGGTGCTCGTCGGCAACGCCGTCACCCCCGGCCGCGGCACCCCGCACGGCCCGTTCGCCTCCGAGGCGGAGCTGCGCGAGATCGTGGAGCTGGCGGGGGAGACGTCCGTCATCGAGGCCGGTGAGCACCGCATGATCCACTCGGTGTTCGAGCTGGGCGACACCCGCGTGCGCGAGGTGATGGTGCCGCGCACCGACGTGCTCTCCCTGCGCCGCGGCACCGGCCTGCACGAGGCGGAGGCGCTGCTGCTGCGCTCGGGCTTCTCCCGCGCGCCCGTGGTGGGCGAGGACGCCGACGACGTGCTCGGCGTGGTGTACCTCAAGGACGTCGCCCGCCGGTTCCACGAGGACCCCGACGCCGCCCGGGACGTCGCAGTGGAGGAGGTCGCGCGCCCGGCCGCGTTCGTGCCCGACAGCCTGCCCGTGGACGACCTGCTCAAGCGGATGCAGCGCGAGACCACGCACGTGGCGATCGTCGTCGACGAGTACGGCGGCACCGCGGGCCTGGTGACCATCGAGGACGCCATCGAGGAGATCGTCGGCGACATCTCCGACGAGTACGACCGCGGCGCCCCGGACGTGGAGGAGCTGGGCGACGGCGGCTACCGGGTCTCCTCGCGGCTGCACGTGGAGGAGCTGGGCGAGCTGTTCGGGCTGGAGATCGAGGAGGAGGACGTCGACACCGTCGGCGGCCTGCTCGCCAAGACCCTCGGCGAGGTGGTGGTGCCCGGCTCCGCGGCGCAGGTCCGCGGCCTCAGGCTGGAGGCGGAGTCGCGCGGCGGGCGGCGCAACCGGGTGCGCACCGTGCTGGTGCACCGGGCCGGCCCGGACGACGGCGGTGGGCCCGGCGCCGACGAGCGCGCGCGGGACGGGGAACTGGTGAGCGGTGGAGGTCGGTCTCGTGAGTGAGGGCAGCGGGGAGCGCGCGGGGGAGCGCGCGAGCGGAGGCGGCGGGGAGCACCGCTCGGGGTTCGCCTGCCTGGTGGGCCGGCCGAACGCCGGCAAGTCCACCCTGACGAACGCGCTGGTGGGGCAGAAGGTCGCCATCACCTCCAGCCGCCCGCAGACCACCCGGCACACCGTGCGCGGCATCGTGCACCGCCCGGACGCGCAGCTGGTGCTGGTGGACACCCCCGGTCTGCACCGCCCCCGCACGCTGCTGGGGCAGCGGCTGAACGACCTCGTGCACGAGACCCTCGCCGAGGTCGACGTCGTGGCGCTGTGCGTGCCCGCCGACGAGCGCATCGGCCCCGGCGACCGGTTCATCGCCGAGGCCCTGGCCGCCGCCCCCCGCTCCACGAAGGTCGCCCTGGTCACCAAGACCGACAAGGTGCGCCCCGAGCGGGTGGCCGAGCAGCTGCTGGCGGTCAGCGCGCTGGGCGAGGAGCTGCTCGGCGGGTTCGCCGACGTCGTGCCCGCCTCCGCCGCCACCGGCGAGCAGGTCGACGTCGTCGCCGACGTGCTGCTCTCGCACCTGCCGCCCGGGCCGCGGCTGTACCCCGACGGGGAGCTGACCGACGAGCCCGAGCAGGTCATGATCGCCGAGCTGGTGCGCGAGGCGGCCCTGGAGGGCGTGCGCGAGGAGATGCCGCACTCCCTGGCCGTGGTCGTCGAGGAGGTGGCGCGCCGCGAGAACGGGCTGCTCGAGGTCCACGTGTGGCTGTACGTGGAGCGCGAGAGCCAGAAGGGCATCATCATCGGCCGCGGCGGGTCGCGGCTGAAGGACGTCGGCACCCGCGCGCGCCGCTCGATCGAGGCCCTGCTCGGTGAGCGCTGCCACCTGGACCTGCGGGTGAAGGTCGCCAAGGACTGGCAGCGCGACCCCAAGCAGCTGCAGCGCCTGGGCTTCTGAGCGGTGCCCGGTGACGGGCCGGCCCGCCGTCCCCGCGGGCCGCGCCGGCCCCTGCTGACCGCGCGCGACGCGCACGACGCGCTGCTCAGCGTGGTGCCCACCGCGCTGGCCCTGTGGATCAGCGGGCAGGTCGTCGCGGGCGTGGAGTACGCCTCGCCGGCCTGGTTGCTGGCCGCCTCCGCGCTGCTGCTGCTCGGCGACGTCCTGGTGCGTCCCGTCCTGGGCCCGCTGGTGCAGGTGGCCGGCCCCGCCGCGACCGTCGCGCTGGGTGTGGCGGTGCAGCTGCTCGTGCTGCACACCGCCCTGACGGCGCTGCCCGGTCTGGAGCTGCGCTCCCTGGGGGCGCTGGGGCAGGTGTACCTGGTCACGGGTCTGGTGGCGGTGGTGGCCCGCTGGCTCGTGGGCGTCAACGACAGCAGCTGGGTGGTGCGCGACCTGCTGCGCCGCCGCCCGCGCGCGGCGGCCGGCGCGGCACCGGGGCTGCTCGTCGTGCAGGTCGACGGGCTCTCCCTGCCCCTGCTGCGGTTCGGCGTGCACGCCGGGACCCTGCCCACGATCGCCCGCTGGCTGCGCACCGGCAGCCACCGCGCCACCGGCTGGCGGGCCCCGCTGCCGTCGACCACGCCCGCCAGCCAGGCGGGCCTGCTGCACGGCACGACCGGCGACGTGCCGGCCTTCCGCTGGTGGGACCCGGAGCTGCAGCGGGTGCTCGTCGCCAACCGGCCCGCCGACGCCGCCGTCATCGAGGAGCGGCTGGTGCGCGCCGCCCGCGCCGCCGGCCGCGAGGGGCTGCTGGCCCACGACGGCGCCAGCATCGGCAACGTCTTCTCGGGCGAGGCCGCGCACGCGCACCTGGTGGTCTCCACCTCCCGCGGCGGCGGTTCCGGCCGCCCGTACCTGCGCTACGTGCTGCGCCCCTTCGGGCTGGCCCGCAGCCTGGTGCTCACCGCGGGCGAGGTGGTCAAGGAGCTCTACCAGGGCTGGCAGCAGCGGGTGCGCCGCGTGGAGCCGCGCATCCGCCGCCGCGGCTGGTACGTGCTGCTGCGGGCGCTGACCAACGCCCTGCTGCGCGACCTGAACGTCGCCCTGGTCGCCGAGCAGCTGGCCGCCGGCCGGCCGGTGGTCTTCGTGGACTTCCTCGACTACGACGAGGTCGCCCACCACGCCGGCGCGGCGCGCGCGGAGTCGCTGGACGCGCTGGCGGGCGTGGACCGGGTGCTGGGCACCCTTGCGGCCGTGGCCGCCTCCTCCCCGCGCGACTACCGGGTCGTGGTGGTCTCCGACCACGGCCAGGCGCAGGGCCCGACGTTCGCGCAGGTCGCCGGCCGCACGGTGCAGGACCTCGTCGCCGACCTCGTGCAGCGCGAGCACCCCGGGGTCCCCTCGCGGGTGGCCTCCGCCAGGGGCGAGGAGGGCCGCGGCCGCGTCGACGTCCTCGTGCGCGACCTGGCCCCGGCGGGGCACGCCCCGCGCGCGAGCCGGCGCAGCGAGCCGCGCGTGGACGAGGCGGCCGGCCCGGACGCCGTGGTCGTCGTCACCGCCGGCTGCACGGCGCTGCTGAGCGTGCCGGACGCCCCCGGCGGGCGGCTGGAGCTGGGCGAGCTGGCCGGGCGCTGGCCCGCGCTGGTGCCCGGCCTGCTCGCCGCCCCCGGCGTCGGCTTCGTGGCCGGGCACGGCCGGGCCGGGCCGGTGGTGCTGGGGCCGGCCGGTGAGCACGACCTGCTCACCGGGCGGGTGCGCGGCGGCGACCCGCTGGCGCCGTTCGGGCCGCGGGCGGCGGGGGAGGTGCTGCGGGTGATGCGCATGAGCACCGCCCCGGCCCTGCTGGTGCACTCCGCCGTGGACGAGCGCACCGGCGAGGTGCACGCCTTCGAGGAGCAGGTCGCCCACCACGGCGGCCTGGGCGGGGAGCAGAACGAGGCCGTGCTGGTGCACCCGGCCGACTGGGTCGTCGACGAGGACCTGCTGGACACCTCCGTGCCCGGTGAGCGGCTGCTGGTGGGGGCCGACACCGTGCACCGGCAGCTCGTGCGCTGGATGCGCGCCGAGGGCGTGCTGCCCGCGGCTGAGCCGCCCGCCCCGTCCCGGCGCGAGGGTCGCGCCGAGGGGCCCGGGATCGATCGGGCCGGGGCCGAGCGGGCCGGCGCCGAGGGGGCCGGGCGGTGAGCGGGGCGCGGTTGCGCTGGCTGGGGCACTCCACGGCCGTGCTCGACGCGGCCGGGGTGCGGGTCGTCACCGACCCGGTGCTGCGCGGCGCGTTCGCGCACCTGCGCCGCCGGCCCCCGCTGCCGGACCCGGAGCACTCCGCGGACCCGGCCCTGGTGCTCGTGTCCCACCTGCACCACGACCACCTGGACCTGCCCTCGCTGCGCCGGATCCGCCCGCGCTGGGTGGTGGCCCCGCCCGGCTCCGCCGCGTGGGTGCAGCAGCGGCTGCGCGGTACCGGCAGCGCCGTGGGGGAGGTCGCCGTGGGGCGTTCGGTCCAGCTGCCCGGGGCGCCGTCCGGCCCGCTGACGGTGACGGCGCTGCCCGCCCACCACGACGGCCGCCGCACCCTGGGCCGGCTGACGGGCGCCCCCGCCGCGGCGGAGCCGGTGGGTCACCTCGTCCGGCTGCCGGGGGTGTTCCCGCTGCGCGCCGAGGCCGACGGCGGGCCCGACCTGCTGCTGTGGGCGGTGGGCGACACCGGGGAGTTCCCCGGCTTCGCCGAGTCGGTGCTGGAGGCGGCCGGCCGCCCGCCGGACGTGGCGCTGGTGCCGGTGGGCGGCTGGGGCCACACCCTCGGTGAGCACCACCTGGACCCCGAGCAGGCCGCCGCCGTCGTGGCGCGGGTGCGCCCGCACCTGGCGGTGCCGGTGCACTGGGGCACGTTCGCCCCCGTGGGCCTGGCCCGCACGATGGGCGACCGCTGGACGGCGCCGGGCCGGCGCTTCGCGGGGGCGGTGGTGGCGGCGGGCGGCCGGGCGGTGCTGCTGCGGCCGCGCGGCGCCCTCGACCTCGACGCCGCCGGGGAGCTGGTGCCGGACCGGCCCGTCACCGGGTGACGCCGGCCGTCCGGGGCACCTGTTTTGACAGGTGCGCTTCGTGTCGCGTTTGATGTCCTCACCCATCCAGAGCGGCCGAGAGACCTGGCTCGACGACGCCGCAGCAACCTCCTGACGTTCCCTGGCCGGAACGACGGGTGCGGTGCTCACGCCAGGAGCGATGGAGGAGCAGTGTCGGCCGTGCCCACCCAGTCAGCCTTCCGTGCCGCGGGAGAGCCCGCCGCCGTGCGCGGTGAGGAGCCCGGCGCCGAGCGCGTCGAGGCCGCCGGTGTCGCCCTGCGCGGTGTCGGGCGCGCCTTCCGCACCCCCGCCGGCACCCACGACGTCCTGGCGGGCGTCGACGCGGACATCGCCGCCGGCAGCACCGTGGCCCTCCTGGGCGCCTCCGGCAGCGGCAAGTCCACCCTGCTGCGGCTGGTCGCCGGGCTGGACGCGCCCACCGCGGGCACCGTCGAGGTCGGCGGGGAGGTGGTGCGCGGGGTGAACGCGCGCACGGGCGTGGTGTTCCAGGAGCCCCGGCTGCTGCCGTGGCGGGACCTCGCCGGCAACGTCGCCCTGGGCCTGCCCCGCGGCACTCCCCGCGCGCAGGGCCGCGCGCAGGTGCTGCACCGGCTGGAGACCGTGGGCCTGGCCGGGTTCGCCGGTCACCGCCCGCGCCGCGTCTCCGGCGGCATGGCCCAGCGCGCCGCGCTGGCCCGCGCCCTCGTGCGCCGGCCCGGCGTGCTGCTGATGGACGAGCCGTTCGCCGCGCTGGACGCCCTGACCCGCCTGCGCATGCAGGACCTGCTGGACGACGTGCAGCGCAGCACCGGCGCGACCGTCCTGCTGGTGACCCACGACGTCGACGAGGCGCTGCACCTGGCCGACCGGGTCCTCGTGCTCGGCACCACCGAGGATCGCGCCGGCGCGCACGTGGTGCGCGACCTGCGCGTGGACGTGCCCCGGCCGCGCGACCGCGGCGACGCCGACCTCGCCCACCTGCGGGTGGAGCTGCTGGAGCTCCTCGGCGTACCGCGCTCCCACGCCTGACCGCACCCCACCACCGCTCCCGGAACCCCGCGCGAACCCGCGCGGCTGCGACCCGCGCACCCGAACGCGCACACCGAAACCCCGTGTCCCGCCGTGCCCGCGGGCACCGCTTCCCCCTGGAGAGAACCGTGTCCCACGCCCCGCGTCCCTTCGCCCGCCGCACCGCCCTGGGTGCCCTGCTCGGCGGCGTCGCCCTCGGCGCGGCCGGCTGCGTGAAGGGGGAGTCCTCCTCCAGCGCCACCGCGGCGGCCGGCTCCGCCTCCGGCGGCGACACCGTGCGCCTGGACTACGCCTACTACAACCCGCTGAGCCTGGTGGTGCGCGAGCGGCGGATCCTGGAGGACGCGGGGCTGACCGTGCAGTGGGAGCAGTCCCTGGGCAGCAACAAGGCCAACGAGTTCCTGCGCAACGACAACCTCGACCTGGCCTCCACCGCCGGTGCCGCGGTGCTGCAGGCGCGCTCCAACGGCCAGGCCGTGCAGACCGTCGACGTGTACTCGCAGCCGGAGTGGACCGCCCTGGTCGTCGGGCCCGACTCGACGGTGACCGACGTGGCGGGTCTGCGCGGCAAGCGGATCGCCGCCACCACCGGCACCGACCCGTACTTCTTCCTGCGCCAGGCGCTGGACCTGGCGGGCCTGTCGGCCTCCGACGTGGAGATCGTGAACCTGCAGCACCCGGACGGCCGCGCGGCCCTGGAGCGCGGTGACGTGGACGCCTGGGCCGGGCTGGACCCGAACATGGCCGCCACCGAGGTGCAGAACGGCTCCCGGCTGCTGTACCGGAACGTGGACCTCAACACCTACGGCGTGCTCAACGCCCGTGAGGAGTTCATCCAGAGCTCCCCGGAGCTCGTGCAGCAGGTCGTCGACGCCTACGAGCAGGCGCGCGCGTGGGCGCTGGCGAACCCCGACGAGCTCGTGGCGCTGTACGCGGAGCAGGCGCAGCTGGACCCGCAGGTCGCCTCCCTGGTCCTCACCGAGCGCACCGGCCTGGACATCGACCCGGTGCCGGGCGACGCGCAGCGCACGGTGCTGGAGGGCGTCATCCCGCTCATGGCCGCCAACGGCGACGTCCGCTCCGAGGAGGAGGCGCTGACGGCCCTGGACGGGCTGTTCGCGCCCGAGTTCGCCGAGAAGGCGGCCTCGGCGTGAGCGTGAGCGCGCCGGAGCGGCCGGTGGCGGCGGACGCGCCCGCCGCCCGCCGCACGGGTTCCGGTCGGTGGCTGCTGGGGGCGCTGGTGCCGCTGGCGCTGCTGGTGACCTGGCAGCTCCTCTCGACCGCGGGGGTGTTCTCGCGCGTGCAGCTGCCCCCGCCGGCGGACGTGCTGCGCGCCGCGGTCGACATGTGGCGCGCCGGGGACCTGCAGCTGAACATCGCCATCAGCACGCAGCGGGTCCTGCTGGGTTTCCTGTGGGGTGCGGGGCTGGGGGTCGTGCTCGGCGGGCTGACCGGTCTGCTGCGCTCGGTCTCCGCGCTGCTGGCTCCCACGATCGGGGCGCTGCGGGCGGTGCCGTCGCTGGCGTGGGTGCCGCTGCTGGGCCTGTGGATCGGCATCGGGGAGACCCCGAAGATCGTGCTGATCGCGATCGGGGCGTTCTTCCCCGTCTACACCACCGTGCACTCCGCGCTCAGCCACCTCGACCCGGCGCTCGTGGAGGTGGGCCGGGCCTACGGCCGCAGCGGGGTGCGGTTGTTCACCGAGATCCTGCTGCCGGCCACGGCGCCGTCGCTGCTGTCGGGGCTGCGCCTGGCGCTGGCGCAGGCGTGGTTGTTCCTGGTGGCTGCCGAGATCCTCTCCGCCTCGATGGGGCTGGGGTACCAGATGACGAACGGGCAGAACGTGGGGCGCACCGACCAGGTGCTGCTGGCGATCCTGCTGCTGGCGCTGCTGGGCAAGCTCTCCGACGTGGTGCTGGGTCTGGTGGAGCGGCGGGTGGCGAGCAACCGCAGCTGAGGCGATCGCAGGTGGGGCGACCGGGCCGTCCGCGGGGAAACCCGCTGGACGGCCCGGCGCCGTTGCGGTTGCCTCGGGACGTGGCCGAGACCTGGGACCTGCCCGAGCAGCCGCGACTGCGCGACGGCGACGTGCTGCTGCGCCGGCACGCCGAGAGCGACCTCGACGCGATCGTCGAGCAGTGCCGCGACGCGGACTCCGTGCGGTTCACGACGGTGCCCACCCCGTACGGCCGCGCCGACGCGGAGGGTTTCGTCGCCGGGCTCGCGGCCGCCTGGGAGCGCGGCGAGGTCGCCGGGTGGGCGATCGAGGCCGGTGGGCGCTTCGCCGGCTCGCTCGACCTGCGGCACCGCGAGGGCGGCTGGGCCGAGATCGGTTTCGGTCTGGCCCCGTGGGCGCGCGGGCGCGGGGTGATGACCCGGGCCGCCCGCCTGGCCCTGGCGTGGGGTTTCGACGAGCTGGGCCTGGCGGGCGTGCACTGGCAGGCCGTCGTCGGCAACACCGCCTCCTGGCGGGTCGCCCGGAAGTGCGGTTTCCGCCGCGAGGGGGAGGTGCGCGGGCTGCTCGTGCACCGGGGCGAGCGCCTCGACGGCTGGATCGGCTCGCTGCTGCCGGGGGAGCTGGTGCGCGGCTGACGCCCGGGCGCCTCAGGGCTTGCGCGCCACCGCGAAGGTGCGCAGGAACGGGAAGGGGGTGCCCCAGGGCCGCGGCGGGTACGCCTCCCGCAGCAGCCGAGCGTACTGCTCGGTGAACTCCTCCGCCGCGTCCTGCGGCAGCGCCGCGAGCACCGGGCGCAGACCCGTGCCGCGCACCCACTCCAGCACGGGGTCCTCCCCGGTGAGCACGTGCAGGTACTCGGTGCGCCACACGTCCGCCTCCAGCCCGGCACCGGCGAGCACCTCCAGGTACCCGGTGGGGGAGTCGACGGACTCCGCCCCGCGCAGCACTCCCTCCAGGTGCCCGCGCCACCGCGGGGCCCCGGCCAGCTCGCGCATCAGCCGGTGCGAGGGGGCGTCGAAGTTGCTCGGCACCTGGAACGCCAGCCAGCCGCCGGCGGGCAGCTGCCGCGCCCAGCGCCGCAGCAGGTCCCGGTGCCCGGGAACCCACTGCAGGACGGCGTTGCCGACCACGACGTCCACGCCGGTGGCGTCGAACTCCTCGGCGGTGCCGGGGGAGAAGGTCACGCCCGCGTCGCGCGGGGCCTTCGCGAGCATCTGCGGCGAGGGGTCCAGGCCCCGCACCCGTGCGCCCGGCCAGCGCCGCGCCAGGGTGGCCGTCAGCTCGCCGCTGCCGCACCCCACGTCGACCACCTCGCCCGGCGCCTCGGCCGCCACCCGGGCGAGGAGCTCGTGGAACGGCCGGCTGCGCGGGCCGGAGAACCGGGCGTACTGCTGCGCGTCCCACTGCACCGTCACGGGGAGCACTCTCCGCGGCGGGTCTCTCGACGTCAAGAGAACTCCGCACCGCCCGGGGTGCCGGGAGCGGGGAGCCGGTGCAAGGTGGAGCCGTGAGCGAACCGAGCACCGAGCAGACCGACCCCGACGCCGACCCCGGCCAGCTGAACCCGCGCGACCTGCGCGGCGTGAGCACCGGCGACGGTGCCGCCGCCGACCCCGGCCCGCAGGACGACCCCGACGGCGACCCGGAGCAGCTGAACCCCCGCGACGAGAGCTGAGCGGGCACCGGACGTACGCCCGCCCCGCGTGGACGCTGCCCGCGGGGTGGGCGTACGGTGCTGCTGTGGCTCGCTGGGAGATCCTCCTCCTTCGCCGCCGCGGCGGGGCCAGCTAGGCCGGTCTCCCCGTCGCGGGACCTCGTCGTGCGCGCCGGCCGAGCACACCCCGGTCCCGCGTAGAGGAGCTTGAGCTGTGGAGAACCCCCAGAAGCCGTCGTCGATGCCGTACCACCGGTACCGCCCCTTCCACGAGCAGATCGCCGTGGACCTGCCCGACCGCACCTGGCCCGACAAGCGGATCACGAAGGCGCCCCGCTGGTGCGCGGTCGACCTGCGCGACGGCAACCAGGCGCTGATCGACCCGATGAACTCCGAGCGCAAGCTGCGGATGTTCCAGCTGCTCGTCGAGATGGGCTACAAGGACGTCGAGGTGGGCTTCCCCTCGGCCAGCCAGACCGACTTCGACTTCGTGCGCACCCTGATCGAGCAGGACCTGATCCCCGACGACGTGCGCATCCAGGTCCTGACCCAGGCGCGCGAGCACCTCATCGAGCGCACCTACGAGTCCCTGCGCGGGGCGAAGCAGGCGATCGTGCACCTGTACAACTCCACCTCGGTGCTGCAGCGGCGCGTCGTCTTCGGCATGGACGAGGACGGCATCGTGGACCTGGCCCTGCAGGGCGCGCGGTTGTGCCGCAAGTACGAGGAGACGATCCCCGGGACGACCGTCTACTACGAGTACTCCCCGGAGTCCTACACCGGCACCGAGCTGGAGTTCGCCCGGCGCATCTGCGACGCGGTGGTCGAGGTGTTCGAGCCCACGCCCGAGCGCAAGGTGATCGTGAACCTGCCGGCGACGGTGGAGATGACCACCCCCAACGTCTACGCCGACTCCATCGAGTGGATGTCGCGGAACCTGGCGCAGCGCGAGAACGTCATCCTGTCCCTGCACCCGCACAACGACCGCGGCACCGGTGTGGCCGCGGCCGAGCTGGGCTACCTGGCCGGCGCGGACCGCATCGAGGGCTGCCTGTTCGGCAACGGCGAGCGCACCGGCAACGTCGACCTGGTCACCCTGGGGCTGAACCTGTTCAGCCAGGGCATCGACCCGGAGATCGACTTCTCCGACATCGACCGGGTCCGCCGCACGGTGGAGCACTGCAACCAGCTGCCCGTGGGCGAGCGCGTCCCCTACGGCGGCGACCTGGTCTTCACCGCGTTCTCCGGCTCGCACCAGGACGCCATCAAGAAGGGCCTGGAGGCGATGGAGCACGACGCGGCCGCCGCCGGCAGGAGCGTCGACGAGCACGAGTGGGCGGTGCCGTACCTGCCCATCGACCCCAAGGACGTCGGGCGCAGCTACGAGGCCGTCATCCGGGTCAACTCCCAGTCCGGCAAGGGCGGGGTGGCGTACCTGCTCAAGAGCGAGCACCAGCTGGACCTGCCGCGCCGGCTGCAGATCGAGTTCAGCCGCGTGGTGCAGGAGCGCACCGACGCCGCCGGCGGGGAGGTCTCGGCCGCGGAGATCTTCTCCATCTTCTCCGACGAGTACCTGCCCTCGCCCTCCGGCACCCCCGACTGGGGGCGCCTGGCGCTGCGCGCGACCCGCTCGGTCGCCGAGGTCGACGGCGCCGACGCCCTGGAGGTGGACCTCCTGGACGCGGGGGTGAGCACCACGGTGGCCGGCACCGGCAACGGGCCCATCGCCGCCTTCTGCGCCGCACTGGCCGGGCTGCCCGCCGGTGGCGTGGACGTGCGCGTCCTGGACTACGCCGAGCACGCCCTGTCCGCCGGTGGCGACGCCCGCGCCGCGGCGTACGTGGAGTGCGCCGTGGGTGACCGCGTGCTGTGGGGGGTCGGGATCGACGCCAACATCACCACCGCGTCGCTGAAGGCGATCGTCTCGGCGGTCAACCGCGCCCTGCGCTGAGGGACGGCGGTCCGTCGCCGTGCGGCGGCGGGCCGCCCGCAGGCGCCCGCACCCGGTGCTTGAACGCGGACACGCCGGGTGTTCCGGCTGCGACCGGCGTGCTCACCGTTAAGATCAGTCACCAACCGTGCTCGAGCGTGCGCGGGACAGGGGGCGATGGACGTGGTCAGCGCTGCACCCGCAGCCGGAGCGGCCGGGCGCGAGCTGGAGCCGCTCGGGCCCTTCGGGCCCTTCGACGCCCTGGCGGAGGGCGCGCACCGCCTCTACCTGGACGGCTACGGCGAGCGCGCCGTGCAGGCCGCCCGGGAGGGCCTGGTGCTGTGCGAGCGCAGCGGTGACGAGCGCACCGCCCGGTACCTGCAGTTCATCTGCTGCGTGGCCCTGCAGCAGCTCGGCCGCGCCGCCGAGGCCGCCGAGGAGGCCGGCCACCTGCTGGAGCGCCTCGGGCCCCGCGCCGACCCCGTCTGGCGCGCCAAGGCCCTGTCCCTGCTCGCCGAGGCCCGCGTGGACCTCGGCATGACCGCCCTGGCGATGGACCACCTCGCCGAGGCGCAGCTCATCGTCACCGCCCAGCCGGTGCGCACCTACGACCACCTCTCGGCGACCATGTCCGTCGCCCTGGCGCTGCGCGCGCTGGCGCTGTTCGAGCCGGCCGACGAGCTCACCGAGCTGATGCTCTCCCTGACGTTCCCGCCCGCGCGGGTGCGCCTGAACGTCGTGCAGGAGGCCGCCGTCCTGGAGGTCTCCTGGGGGGCCATGCTCGACGTCGTGGGCCGCTCCGGCGAGACCGGCCCGCACTACGCCCGCGCCCTCGCCCACGCGGCGCGGATGCGCCGGCTGGCGGGGGAGGTGGGCTACCCGGAGATGCGGGCGCGCGCCGACGCCATCGAGGGCTTCGTCCTGCACCGCGCCGGGGAACCCGCCCTGGCCGCCGCGCGGCTGCGCGCGGCCGCCGCCGCCTTCCGGCAGCGCGAGGAGCTGGTCGAGACCCAGATCGCCCGCGTCGGCCTGGCGATGTCGCTGTCCGCCGAGGGCGACCAGGACGGGGCGCGCGAGATGCTGGCCGCCGTGCAGCGCACCTCCTCCAGCACCCAGCTGGACGTGTGGGGCCTGACCGCGCTGAAGGTCCGCGCCGACAACGCCGTGCGCCACCACGGCGGCCACGAGGCCGCCGACGCGCTCGCCGAGCTGGCGCGCATCTCGCTGTCGCGGCTCTGGGAGGACCGCGAGAGCCGGTTCGAGGCGCTGCAGGACCGCATCCGCCAGCACGAGATGGCCGGTCAGGACGAGCGCCGCGGCCGCGCGGCGCTGACCGACCCGATGACGGGGCTGGGCAACCGCCGCCGCCTGCAGCAGGTCCTCGAGCGCCCCGACCAGCGCTACAGCGCCGTCCTGGTCGACCTCGACGGGTTGCGCGCCGCCAACGACGCGCACGGCCCGGAGACCGGCGACGCGGTGCTGCGCCGGGTGGCGGAGCTGCTGCGGGAGAACTGCCGCGACGGCGACGTGCTCGTGCGGTACGGCGGCGACGAGTTCGTCGCGCTGCTGCCCGCCGACGGCGCCGGTCCCGCACCGGCGGAGGTCGCCGCGCGACTGCTGGAGGCCGTGCGCGCCGAGCCGTGGTCCCGCCTGGCGCCCGGGCTGCGCACGACCGCCTCGGTGGGCGTGGCGGGCCCCGCGGCCGCCGCCGAGGCGCTCGCGGCCGCCGACGCGGCGTGCACCCGCGCCCGCCGCGCCGGCGGCGACCGGGTGGAGAGCGCCTGAGCGGTGCGGGCGGCGCGCCGCGCCCGGGGGTTCGTGTCGGTGCCGCAGTCTAGGCTCGCCGGGTGAGTGGGATCGGGGGACCGCGCAGCTACCGGGACGAGGCCGTCGTGCTGCGCACCACCAAACTCGGCGAGGCCGACCGCGTCATCACCCTGCTGACCCGCCACCACGGGCGGGTGCGGGGCGTGGCCAAGGGCGTGCGGCGCACCTCCTCCCGCTTCGGCGCCCGCCTGGAGCCGTTCACGTGCGTGGACGTGCAGCTGCACCGCGGCCGCACCCTCGACGTCGTCACCCAGGTGGACGTCCTCGCCCCCCTCGGCGCGGTCATCGCCGCCGACTACGGCCTCTACACCGCCGGGCACGCCCTGCTGGAGACCGCCGAGCGGTTCACCGAGGTGGAGGGGGAGACCAGCACCCAGCAGTACCTGCTGCTCGTGGGGGCGCTGCGCACCCTGGCCCGCGGCGAGCACGCCGCCCCGATGGTCCTCGACGCCTTCCTGCTGCGCTCGCTGGCCGTGGCCGGGTACGCGGCCAGCTTCGCCGACTGCGCCCGCTGCGGCGCACCCGGCCCGCACCGCGCGTTCTCCGTGCCGGCCGGCGGGGCCGTCTGCCCGGCCTGCCGCCCGCCCGGCTCCGCCGCCCCCGACCCGCGCACCCTGGAGCTGCTGGGCGCGCTGCTGACGGGCGACTGGGCGCTCGCCGACGCCAGCGAGGACCGCTGCCGGAACGAGGCCAGCGGCCTGGTCGCCGCGTTCCTGCAGTGGCACCTCGAGCGCGGCATCCGCTCCCTGAAGCACGTCGAGCGGGTCTGAGCGGGCGCACCCGGGCACCCGTGCCAAGCTCGGGCCTCGTGAGCACCCCCGCACGACGCACCCTCGGGCGCCGCGCCGCCGCGGCGCCCGCGCCCCGCACCGTCCAGGCGCCCCCGCCGCACCCCTCCGGGGCGCGCCCGCCGCAGCTGCCGCCGGAGCTGGTGCCCAAGCACGTCGCGATCGTCATGGACGGCAACGGCCGCTGGGCCAACCAGCGCGGCCTGCCGCGCAACGAGGGGCACAAGCGCGGTGAGGCGTCCCTGCTGGACGTCGTGGCCGGTGCGATCGAGGTCGGCGTCACCCACGTGTCCGCCTGGGCGTTCTCCACGGAGAACTGGAAGCGCAGCCCCGACGAGGTCCGCTTCCTCATGGGCTTCAACCGCGACGTCATCCGCCGCCGCCGCGACGAGATGCACTCCTGGGGCGTGCGGGTGCGCTGGGCGGGCCGCCGGCCGCGCCTGTGGCGCAGCGTGATCAACGAGCTGGAGGCCGCCGAGGAGCTGACGAGGGACAACACCGTCTGCACCCTGACGATGTGCGTGAACTACGGCGGCCGCGCCGAGATCGCCGACGCCGCCCGCGCCATCGCCCGGGAGGCCGCCGCCGGCCGGCTGGACCCCGAGCGCGTCGACGAGCGCACCGTGGCCCGCTTCCTCGACGAGCCCGACATGCCGGACGTGGACCTGTTCTGGCGCTCCTCCGGCGAGCAGCGCACCTCCGGGTTCCTGCCGTGGCAGTCCGCCTACGCCGAGATGGTCTTCTCCGACGTGCTGTGGCCGGACGTGGACCGGCGCGCGCTGTGGGCGGCGATCGAGACGTACGCGCAGCGCGACCGCCGCTACGGCGGCGCCGTCGACACCCCGGACGCCCCCGCCGCGCCCGGGGCCTCGCCCGCGTGAGCGCCGTGCACGCCCTGGGTGCCGCGGCCGACCCCGTGGTGCGCGAGGCGCGGCTGGCGCTGCGCTGGGGCCTGCAGCACGGCCTGCCGCGCCTGGCGGTGCGCCGCGGCGCCCGGGGCGGCGACCTGCAGTCCCTGCTGCTGGCCGACCCCGCCACCTGGCGCGACCCGTACGCCTTCCACGAGCGGGTCCGGGCCGCCGGGCCGCTGCTCACCGGCCGGTTCACGACGATGAGCGCCCACCACGCGGTCGTGCGCGAGGTGCTCGGCAGCGCCGACTTCGGGGTGGGCTCGGTGCACGAGGTGCCGGTGCCGCAGCTGCGGCCGCTGGCGGCGTGGACGGACCGCGGCCGCCCCGTGCACCCCGTGGAGCCGCCGTCGATGCTCGCGGTCGACCCGCCCGAGCACACCCGCTACCGGCGCCTGGTCTCGAAGGTCTTCAGCGCCCGCGCCGTGGAGGGCCTGCGGCCGAGGGTGGAGCAGCTGGCCGCCGAGCTGCTCGACGAGCTGGCCGCGCGCGGCCCGGTCGTCGACGTCGTGCACGACTACGCCCTGCGGCTGCCCGTCGCCGTCATCGCGGAGGTCCTCGGCGTGCCCGCGCACCGGCGCGAGGAGGTGCGCGCCTTCGGCGCGGGGGTGGCCGGCAGCCTGGAGGTCGCCGCGCCGTGGCGCCAGCACCGCGCCGTCGAGAGGTCGCTGCGCGCCTTCGACGCCTGGATCGGCGATCACCTGGAGCACCTGCGCCGCCACCCCGGCGACGACCTGCTCAGCGGTCTGCTCGCCGTCACCGACGACGAGGGCGGCGACGCGGGTGCCGGCGGGGCCGGCGGTGGGTCCGACGGCGGGGGAGCGCGCCTGAGCGACCGCGAGCTGCGCGCCACCGCCGGGCTGCTGATGGCCGCCGGCTTCGAGACGACCGTGAACCTGCTCGGCTCGGCGACGGCGCTGCTGCTGGAGCACCCCGGCCAGCTGGCGCTCGCGCGCGCCGACGCCTCGCTGTGGCCGGGCGCGGTGGAGGAGTCCCTGCGCCTGGAGGCGCCGGTGCAGCTGACCTCCCGCCGCGCGCTGCGCGAGACCGTCGTGGCCGGGCAGCCGGTGGACGCCGGCCGGCGGGTGGTGCTCCTGCTGGGCGCCGCCGGCCGCGACCCGCACGTCTTCGACGACCCGGCCCGCTTCGACGTGCGCCGCGCCAACGCCCGCGAGCACCTCGCCTTCTCCGGCGGCCGGCACTTCTGCCTCGGCGCGGCCCTGGCCCGGCTGGAGGGGGAGGTGGGGCTGCGCGCCCTGTTCGAGCGGTTCCCGGACCTGCACCTCGCGCCCGGTGCGCGGCGCACCACCACGCGGGTGCTGCGCGGCTGGGAACGGCTGCCGGTGCGTTCGGCAGCGGGTCAGCCCGTGTTGCGCATTCCCGCCGCGATGCCGTTGATCGTCAGCAGCAGCGCCCGGCGCAGCGCCGGGTCCACGCCGTCACCGGCGGCGCGGGCGCGGCCCAGCAGGCTCACCTGCAGCGCGTGCAGCGGCGCCAGGTAGGCGTCGCGCAGCTCCAGGGTGCGGCGCAGCACCGGGGTGGTCTCCAGCAGCGACTCCTGCTGCGTCACCCACAGCACCTGCTCCAGGGTGCGGGCGTGCTCGGCGCGGATGACGTCGAACGCGCCGCGCTGCCCGGCCGGCACCAGTTCCTCCACGTAGTGCGCCGCGATGCCCAGGTCCGTCTTCGCCAGGGTCATCTGCACGTTGGAGACGAAGCTGCGGAAGAAGTGCCACTCGGCGTACATCCGCCGCAGCGCCTCCCCGTGCCCCGCGGCGCGCGCCGCCGCCAGGCCCGAGCCCACCCCGAACCAGCCGGGCACGTTGATGCGGCTCTGCGTCCAGCCGAACACCCACGGGATCGCCCGCAGGTCCTCCAGCCCACCGGTGCCGCCGGGGCGGCGCGAGGGCCGCGAGCCGATGTTGAGGTGGCCCAGCTCCTCCACCGGCGTGGCGGCCAGGAAGAACCGCACCAGCCCCGGGTCGCGCACCAGGGCCCGGTAGGCGCGCTGGCCCTCCGCGGCCACCACGTCCATCGTGGCGTCCCACACGTCCAGGACGCCGCGACCCGCGCGGGCGCTGCGGTGCAGGGTGGAGGCCTCCAGCGCCGCGGACAGCGCCACCTCCAGGTTGTGCCGGGCCAGGCGCGGCTGCAGGTACTTGTCGGAGATCACCTCGCCCTGCTCGGTGACCTTGATCGGCCCGTCGAGCGTGCCGTACGGCTGCGCCAGGATCGCCTCGCCGGTCGGGCCGCCGCCGCGGCCGACCGAGCCGCCGCGACCGTGGAAGAAGCGCAGCACCACCCCGTGCCGGCGGGCCACGTCGCGCAGTGCGCGCTGCGCCCGGTGGATCTGCCAGCGGGACGCGGCGATGCCGCCGTCCTTGGAGGAGTCGGAGTAGCCGAGCATGATCTCCTGCACGTCGCCGCGGGCGGCGACGACGCGGCGGTACGAGGGGTCCGCCAGCAGCCCCTCCAGCAACTCCTCGGCCGCCTCCAGCTCCGTGACCGTCTCGAACAGCGGCACGAAGCCGATGCGAGCGACGTCCCCCGGCCCGCCCTCGCGGCCCCCGCCGTCGGCGAGGTCCACCAGGCCCACCTCGCGCGCCAGCACCACCACGGCCAGCAGGTCATCCACGCCCTGCGTCATCGAGACGATGTAGCTCTCGATCGCGTCGTCGCCGAAGCGGTCCAGGCAGGTGCGCACCGTCGCGAACAGCTGCATCACCTGCGCCGGCGTGCCCGTCAGCGAGCGCACCGCGGCACCGATCAGCGGACGGTGCCCCGTCAGCTCCCGGCTCAGCAGGCGCCGCCGCGACTCGCGGTCCAGCGACTCGTACGGCTGCACCAGCTCGCCGAGGCGGTCGTAGGCCGCCGCCAGCGCCGCGTGGTGGCGCTCGGCGTGCTCGCGCACGTCCAGCGTGGCCAGGCCGAAGCCGACCGCCTGCGCGGTGCGCAGCAGCCGCGCCACCGACCCGTCGGCGACCAGCTCGCCGTCGTTGGCGCGCAGCGACTCCTGCAGCAGGCGCAGGTCGGCGACGAACTCCTCCGGCCCGGCGTAGTCCAGGCCGTCCACGTGCTCCGCGCCGCTGCGCAGGCGGGCGCGGGTGCCCTCCAGGCGGGCCAGCACGTACGACAGCTCGAAGCGGTACGGCTCCTCGCCGTTGAGGCGCTCGCGGTCCGCGCGCACCTCCGGCAGCAGGCGCCCGTCGCGCTCCAGCTTCGCCGTCAGCTCCGGGGAGGCCCCGACGATCTGCGTGGAGGCGGCCAGTTCGGTGCGCAGGTCGCGCACGGCCGCGGACAGCACGTCCAGGGCCGCCTCGTGCATCAGGCCCAGCACCTCCAGCGTCACCTCGGGGGTGACGTTGGGGTTGCCGTCGCGGTCGCCGCCGACCCAGCTGCCGAAGCGCAGCGGGCGCGCACCGGCCGGCAGGGCCGCGCCGGCGCCCGCCAGGCCGACCTCGAGGTCCTCCAGGAGGTCCGGCAGCACGTCCGCGGACAGCGTGCGCAGGTAGTGCAGCGCCGAGCGGGCCTCGTCGGCCGGGCGGGGGCGCTCCACCCGCAGCTCGTCGGTCTGCCACAGCAGGTCCACCAGCTCCGCCAGGCGGCGCCGGCCGCGCTCGGCGTCGGTGGGCCGCTGCTGCGGGTCCTCCGAGGCCTCCACGTTGGCGGTGATGCGCAGCAGCAGGTCCAGCACCGAGCGGCGGCTGGACTCGGTGGGGTGGGCGGTGAAGACCGGGCGCAGCTGCAGGCGGCCGAGCACCTCGCGCACGGCCTCCGGGTCCGCCTCGCCGGAGGCGATCGCCTCGCGCAGGCGCTCCAGCGCCGTCTCCAGCCCACCGGTGGGCTGGCGGGACAGCTCCAGGCCGCGGTGCAGCTGCTCGGAGGCGTTGGCGAGCTGGAAGTAGGCGGTGAACGCCCGCGCCAGCACGATCGCGGTGCGGTCGTCCACGCCGGACAGCAGCTGCGCCAGCTTCGCGCCGTCGTCGGGCTCGCGGGCCAGGGCGCGCACCTGCTCGACGAGCTCGAGGAGGTCGGCGCCCTCGTGGCGGGTCAGGGACTCGCCGAGCAGCTCCCCGAGCCGGCGCACGGAGGCGCGCAGGGCCGCGTGACCCTCGTCGGAGGAGACGCCGTCGACGGCCAGCGGGCCGTGGGCGGGGGTGGGGGTGTCGGTGCGCGTGCTCATGACTGCTGGCCTTCGCCTCCCTGGTGGTGCGGTGTCGACGCTGACCCCGTCACGTGGTGCCTTCACTGCCGGACTCGTGCACCGGCCCGGACGGGCGCGGCGCGGGCAGTCTTGCGCGTCCGCGCCGCCGGCGGGAACCCGGGGCCTCGCCGGGACGGGCCGCGACGGTGCCGGGCCCCGCCCCGGCGGGGGTGTCAGGAGCCGGCGGCGGCGGCCTTGAGCTTGGAGCCGGCGGTCAGCTTGGCGCCGAAGGAGGCGGCGATCTCGAGGGTCTCGCCGGTGCGCGGGTTGCGGCCCGTGCGCGCGGCGCGCTCGACGCGCTCGACCGTCATCAGGCCGGGCAGCTTGACCGCGTCGCCCTTGGCGACGGCCTCCAGCAGCACGTCCCCGAAGGCGCCGAGCACCGCGTCGGCGTCGCTCTGCGAGACGCCGCTGCGCTCGGCGACGGCGGTGATCAGTTCTGCGCGGTTCACGTGGTTCTCCCGGGTGTGGGGGGTCAGGGTCGGCAGGCGACGTTACCTGCCGTCACCGCGCTCGGCGCTCAGGCCCCGGGGCGTGGCGCGCGCCGGAGCGCCGGGGGGGAGCTGTGGACGCGGCGGTGCGGGTGCCCCTCAGCCGCGGTCGGCGCGCACGCCGCACTCCGCGCACACGCCGAACACCTCCACGACGTGCTCGACCTGCGTGAAGCCGTGCGCTGCGCCCACGCGCCGCGCCCACGACTCGACCGTGGGGCCCTCCACCTCGACGGTGCGCCCGCACGAGCGGCACACCAGGTGGTGGTGGTGGCCGGTGCTGCAGCGGCGGTAGACGGCCTCGCCGCCGTCGTCGGTGCGCAGCACGTCCACGTCGCCGTCCTCCGCCAGGGCCTGCAGGGCCCGGTAGACGGTGGCCAGGCCGACGCTCTCGCCGCGCTCGCGCAGGCGGGCGTGCAGCTCCTGGGCGGACAGGAAGGCGTCGGCCTCGTCGAGGAGGGCGGAGACGGCGGAACGCTGCCGGGTGGACCGGCGGGCCGGCGTGGCCACGGCTGCTCCTCTCGCCGCGCGCCGGGCGCGACCTGCGACCGGGTGGGACTGCGACCCGAGGACTCTACGTCACCACGCACCCGGACCACCCGCCCGGACCACCGGCCCGGACCACCCGCCCGGAGGGAGGTCGCGCCCGCCCAGCGCGTAGCCTCGCTACCGCCCCGCCACCGTGGCGGGGTGCCGCGCCCCACCGGCGCGGTCAGGTCCGCCGACACCCAGCCGGATGGAGATCCCGCGTGGCACAGTCCAGCTCCGCCTCCCGCCTCGACGCCGTCGTCAACCTCGCCAAGCGCCGCGGGTTCGTCTTCCCCGCGGGTGAGATCTACGGCGGCACGCGCTCGGCCTGGGACTACGGCCCCCTGGGCGTGGAGCTGAAGGAGAACATCAAGCGCCAGTGGTGGCGCGCGGTCGTCTCCTCCCGCGAGGACGTCGTCGGCCTGGACTCCTCGGTCATCCTGCCGCGCAAGGTGTGGGAGGCCTCCGGCCACGTCGAGGTGTTCACCGACCCGCTGGTGGAGTCGCTCGTCACCCACAAGCGCTACCGCGCCGACCACCTGCTGGAGGCGTACGAGGCCAAGCACGGCCACCCGCCGGCCAACGGCCTGGCGGACGTGGTGGACCCCGACACCGGCGTGCGCGGGCAGTGGACCGAGCCGCGCAACTTCTCCGGCCTGATGAAGACCTACCTCGGTGCCGTGGACGACGAGGAGGGCCTGCACTACCTGCGGCCCGAGACCGCGCAGGGCATCTTCGTGAACTTCGCCAACGTCATGGGCTCGGCGCGCAAGAAGCCGCCGTTCGGCATCGGCCAGATCGGCAAGAGCTTCCGCAACGAGATCACGCCGGGCAACTTCATCTTCCGGACCCGCGAGTTCGAGCAGATGGAGATGGAGTTCTTCGTCGAGCCCGGCACGGACGAGCAGTGGCACCAGTACTGGCTCGACGAGCGCATGTCCTGGTACGTGGGCCTGGGCGTCGACCCGGCCAACCTGCGCTTCTTCGAGCACCCGGCGGAGAAGCTGTCGCACTACTCCAAGCGCACCGTGGACATCGAGTACCGCTTCGGCTTCACCGGCTCGGAGTGGGGTGAGCTGGAGGGCATCGCCAACCGCACCGACTACGACCTGTCGACGCACTCGCGCGAGTCGGGCGTGGACCTGTCCTACTTCGACCAGGCCAAGGGCGAGCGCTGGACGCCGTACGTCATCGAGCCGGCGGCGGGCCTGACCCGTTCCCTCATGGCGTTCCTCGTCGACGCGTACAGCGAGGACGAGGCGCCGAACACCAAGGGCGGGGTGGACAAGCGCACGGTGCTGCGCCTGGACCACCGCCTGGCGCCGGTGAAGGCAGCGGTGTTCCCGCTCTCGCGCAACGAGCAGCTCTCGCCCAAGGCGCGCGACCTGGCCGCGGAGCTGCGCAAGCACTGGAACATCGAGTTCGACGACGCCGGCGCCATCGGCCGCCGGTACCGCCGCCACGACGAGGTCGGCACGCCGTACTGCATCACCGTCGACTTCGACACCCTGGAGGACCAGGCGGTGACCATCCGCGAGCGCGACACCATGGCGCAGGAGCGGGTGGCGCTGGACCAGGTCGCCGGCTGGCTGGGCAGCAGGCTGCTGGGGGCCTGACCAGCCGCGCGGTGCCGACGGCGCCGTCCCGCAGTGGCGGGGCGGCGCCGTCCTCGTCCCCGACCCTTCCGGAAACCTTGCGGTAGCCGGGTGGTGGGCTCTACCTTCACAGCCTCATCCCAGCTACGAGGAGGTAGCTCAGTGGAGCTCTCCGTTCTCCGGCTCACCCGTTCGAGCGCCGCCCGCCGCATCGCCGCGGGAGCGCTCGCCTGCGCCGCGATCACCACGGTGGTCGCCGCACCCGCGCAGGCGGGCAGGAAGGCGCCCGAGCCGATCACCACCGCGCGCGCCGGCGGGCAGTCCGTCGCCCTGACCTTCGACGACGGCCCCAACGGTGACGACCCGTACGACCAGACCGACGCGGACGAGACGGCCCGCCTGCTCGACGTGCTCGCGGCGAACCGGGTCGAGGCCGTCTTCTGCCTGCAGGCCGACCAGGTCGTGCGCTACCCCGACCTCGTGCGCCGCATCGCCGCCGAGGGGCACACCCTGTGCAACCACTCGGTCCAGCACGACGACATGGGCGACTTCACCCGCGCCCAGGTGCGCGCCGACATCGAGGCCACCAACGCCCTCATCCGCTGGGCCGTGCCGGGAGCGGAGATCCCCTACTTCCGCGCCCCCTACGGCTCCTGGGGCGTCAGCGCCCAGGTGGCCGAGCGCCTCGGCATGGCCCCGCTGGGCTGGACCTTCGACGTCGCCGACTGGGAGGAGCCCGGCGAGGAGCTCATCGTCCAGCGCGTGCGCGAGCGCCTCGTGCCGCGCTCGGTGATCCTCATGCACGACGGCGGCGGCGACCGCACCGGCACCGTCGACGCCGTCGAAGCGCTGATCCCCGAACTGAAGGCCGCCGGCTGGCGCTTCACCCTGCCCGCGAAGCACGCGACGCGCGGAGCGCACCGGTGAGCGCCCGGCGCACCCGGCGCCTGCGCGCCGTCGCCCTGCTCACCGGCGCCCTCGTGCTCGGCGCCGGCACCGCCACCTCCGCCGCTCCCGGCGCGGTCGACGCGCGCTCCGCGCACGGCCGCGGGACCGGCGGGGAGTGGATCGGCACCTGGGCGACCGCGCCCACCGCCGTGCCCGCCTCCGGCGTCACCGTCCTGCAGGACCAGACCGTCCGGCAGGTCGTGCACGCCAGCATCGGCGGCGGCAGCCTGCAGGTGCGCTTCACCAACGAGTTCGGCGACAGCCCGCTCGTCGTCGGCGAGGCGCACGTCGGGCTGCGCGACGGCTCCACCGGCACCGACGTGCTGCCCGGCACCGACCGCACGCTCACCTTCGGCGGCAGCACGTCCACGACCGTCCCCGCCGGCGCGCCGCTGCTCAGCGACCCCGTGCAGCTGGACCTGCCCGACGGCGGCGACCTCGTCGTCAGCATCCACCTGCCCGAGGCCACCCCGGTCACCACCGTGCACGCCTTCCCCTACCAGGACAACGTCGTGGCCGCCGGCGACGTCACCGGCGCCCGCAGCGTCACCCCGACCGCCACGGTGGGGCAGTGGGTGTTCCTCTCCGGGGTCAGCGTGCTGGCGCCCGAGCGCGACCGCGCGGCCGCGATCGTCGCCCTCGGCGACTCCATCACCGACGGCGCCGAGACCACCCGCAGCGCCAACCGGCGCTGGCCGGACCTGCTGGCCGAACGGCTGCGCCACGCGCGGGGCCTGCCCGAGCGCGGCGTGCTCAACGAGGGCATCAGCGGCAACCGCCTGCTGCACGACCCCAACCCGCCGGCCGGCTCGCCCGCCGAGGGCTACGCGGCCTTCTTCGGCGAGAGCGCGCTGCGCCGCTTCGACCGCGACGTGGCCGCCCAGCCGGGCGCGGAGTACCTGGTGGTCCTGCTGGGCGTCAACGACCTCGGCCACCCGGGCACCTCGGCGCCGGAGTCCGAGACCGTCACCGCGCAGCAGATCGTCGACGCGCACCGCCAGCTCATCGCCCGCGCCCACCAGCTCGGCATCAAGGCGATCGGCGGCACGATCCTGCCGTTCGAGGGCGACACCCTCGGCTTCTTCAGCGAGGAGAACGAGGCGGCTCGCCAGCAGGTCAACCACTGGATCCGCACCAGCGGCGAGTACGACGCCGTCGTCGACTTCGACGCGGCCCTGCGCGACCCGCGCGACCACCGGCGGCTGAACCCGCGCTACGACTCCGGCGACGGCCTGCACCCCAACGACGCCGGGATGCGGGCCATGGCCGAGGCGGTGCCGCTGCACGTCTTCCGCTGACTCCCCGCCGACCCCGCCGGCCCCGTGCCCGGGGGTCCGCGCGCCGCACCCGGCGCGGGGACCCCCGGGCAACGGTCATCATGGGGGGGTGAGCCTCCTGGACGCCCCGATCGAGACCCCGACGGGCACCGCTGCGACCGGCCCGGTCGTCGCGCCCCTGCGCATCGGCCCGCACGTGTCCGCCACGCCCGTGGTGCTCGCCCCCATGGCCGGCATCACCAACTCCGCCTACCGGCAGCTGTGCCGCGAGCACGGCGAGGGCTTCTACGTCTCCGAGATGGTCACCTCCCGCGCCCTCGTCGAGCGCACCCCGGAGTCGATGCGCCTGGTGACGTTCACCGCGGCCGAGCGCCCCCGCAGCCTGCAGCTGTACGGCGTGGACCCCGCCACCGTCGCCGCCGCCGTGCGCATGGTCGTTCAGGAGGACCTCGCCGACCACGTCGACCTCAACTTCGGCTGCCCCGTGCCCAAGGTCACCCGCAAGGGCGGGGGAGCGGCGCTGCCCTGGAAGGCGGACCTGTTCCGCGACATCGTCGCCGGCGCCGTGCGCGAGGCGTCGAAGGGCGGGATCCCCCTGACGGTGAAGATGCGCAAGGGCGTCGACGACGACCACCTCACCTACCTGGACGCCGGGCGCACCGCCGAGCGCGAGGGCGCCGCCGCCGTCGCCCTGCACGGGCGCACCGCCTCGCAGCACTACTCCGGCCAGGCCGACTGGGACGCGATCGCGCGCCTGAAGGAGGCCGTCACCACGATCCCCGTCCTCGGCAACGGCGACGTGTGGAGCGCCGAGGACGCCCTGGAGATGGTGCGCCGCACCGGCTGCGACGGCGTCGTCGTCGGCCGCGGCTGCCTGGGCCGGCCGTGGCTGTTCGCCGACCTGGAAGCAGGTTTCGCCGGCCGCCCCGACCGGGTGCGCCCGGGCCTGCGCACCGTGGCGGCCACGCTTCGCCGGCACGCCGAGCTGCTCGTGGAGCACTACGGCGACGAGCTGCGCGCCTGCCGCGACGTGCGCAAGCACGTCGCCTGGTACTTCAAGGGCTACGTCGTCGGCGGCGACCTGCGCGCGAAGCTGGGGCTGGTGGACTCCCTGGCCGCCCTCGACGAGCTGCTGGCCTCCCTCGACCTCGACCAGCCCTACCCGGGAGCGCCCGCGGAGGGCGCGCGCGGGCGGGCCGGTTCCCCGCAGCGGGTGGCGCTGCCGGAGGGCTGGCTGGACGACCGCGTCCTGTCCGGGGCGGCCGCCGAGGTCGTGCGCCAGGCCGAGCTGTCCGTCTCCGGGGGCTGAGCGTGAGCGAGCGCGACGGCACCCACCCCGGTTACGCGGCCGCCGACCTGGTGCGCTGGGTGCCCGAACCGCCCAAGACGCACCGCCGCAGCGCGTTCGCCCGCGACCGCGCCCGGCTGCTGCACTCCTCGGCGCTGCGCCGCCTGGCCGCCAAGACGCAGGTCGTCGGGCCCGGCACCGACGACTTCGTGCGCAACCGCCTGACGCACTCCCTGGAGGTCGCCCAGGTCGGACGCGAGCTGGGCGCCGCGCTGGGCTGCGACCCGGACGTGGTCGACACCGCCTGCCTGGCGCACGACCTCGGCCACCCGCCGTTCGGGCACAACGGCGAGCGGGCCCTGGCGGAGGCCGCCGCCGGGATCGGCGGGTTCGAGGGCAACGCGCAGACGCTGCGGCTGCTGACGCGCCTGGAACCGAAGACCAGCGCCCCCGACGGCTCGCCCGCCGGGCTGAACCTCACCCGTGCCAGCCTGGACGCCGCCACGAAGTACCCGTGGCTGCACGGGAAGGCGCCGCGCGCCACCTCGAAGTTCGGCGCCTACGCCGACGACGCCGAGGTGTTCGCGTGGCTGCGCGACGGCGCGCCGGAGAACCGGCCCTGCGTGGAGGCGCAGGTCATGGACTTCGCCGACGACGTCGCCTACAGCGTCCACGACGTCGAGGACGCCGTCGTCGCCGGGCACGTGCGCCTGGACTGGCTGCGCTCCGCTGAGACCCGCGCGCGCGTCGCCGCGCAGGTGCGCGACTGGTACGTCCCCGACGCGAGCGACGAGGCGGTGGACGAGGCCCTGGACCGGTTGTCCGGGTTGCCGTTCTGGGCCGAGGAGCAGCCCGGCGAGCTCTTCGGGGGCCGCCGCCACCTGGCGGCGCTGAAGGACATGACCAGCCAGCTCATCGGCCGCTTCGCCAACGCCGCTCAGGACGCCACCCGCGCCCGCCACGGCGACGGGCCGCTGACCCGCTACGCCGCCGACGTGGAGGTGCCGGCGGGGACGGCGCTGGAGGTGGCCGTTCTCAAGGGCGTGGCCGCCACGTTCGTCATGAGCGCGCAGGAGCGCCAGCCGTTCTACGCCCGTCAGCGCGAGCTGCTGCTGGAGCTGCTGACCGCCCTGGTCGAGCGGGGCGCGGAGGTCCTGGAACCACCCTTCCGGCAGGACCACGACGCCGCGGGCGACGACGCGGCGCGGCTGCGCGTGGTCGTCGACCAGGTGGCCTCGCTCACCGACGTCTCCGCGCTGGCCTGGCACGCCCGGCTGACCTGACCCACCTGACCCGACCGGTCAGCCGGGCGGGGCCGGGGCGTCGCGGTGACGCTCGCCTCGGCGGTTCTCACTCCAGCGGCACCGGCTCCACCGGGTCGCGCAGGTCCCCCGCCGTGAGGGAGCCCACCAGCGGTTGCCCCACGCCCACCAGCAGGCAGCGCACCTCGTGGTCACCGGCGTCGTGGGCGTCGTCCCCCGGCCACGCCGAGGCGTGCGTCACCGAACCCGGGGGCAGGCCGCGGCGCTCGGCGAGCGTCGCCACGGCCGTCGCGCAGAACGCGTTGGCCCCCTCCTGCCTCGCGGTGCGGCGGTGCCCGGCGACGACGGGGCTGCTGAGCACCACCTCGGCGTCGTGGGCGGCGTCGCAGCCGGTCTCCTCGTACAGGGCCGGCCCGCTGCGCAGGCAGGTGCCGACCGGCCACTGGCCGGCCCGGGTCAGCTCCACGGAGTCGGAGGAGCGCAGCGGCTGCGCGAGGCCCTCACCGCCGCGCACCAGCGCCCACACCAGGGCAGCGGTGCCGCCCAGCAGCAGGACGGCCCCGGTGCCGAGCGCGCCGGCCAGCAGCAGCAGCACGTCCCGGCGCCACCGCCGCGCGGGCACCGCGTCGCGCCCGCCACCGGGCGGGAACGGCCCCGACGGGAACGGCCCGGACGGCGGGCGGGCCCGGAACGGATCGGGCGTGAGCGGAGGCGGTGGGGGAGCGGGGATCGGCACGCCCGCGACCGTAGGCGCGCGCGGCGCCTGCACCGCCCGGTGCGGCGGTGCGCTGTGGACACCGCCGCCGCACCGGCACCTGGGGATCCCTCAGCGCGCGTGGCGGCGCGCGGAGATCACCCCGGTGTCGAAACCCGCCAGGTGCAGCCCGCCGTGGAAGCGGGCGTGCTCGATCTTCAGGCACCGGTTCATGACGACCGTGATCCCCGCCTCGTGCCCGCGGCGGGCGACCTCGTCGTCCGACAGGCCCAGCTGCAACCACAGCACCGGTGCGCCCACCGCGAGGGTCTCGTCCAGGACGGCACCCAGTTCGGCGGGCCGGCGGAACACGTCGACGACGTCGGGCACGCCGGGCAGCTCCGCCAGGGACGGGTACGCGGGCCGGCCCAGCACCTCGCGCTCGTTCGGGTTGACGAACCACACCTCGTAGCCGGAGTCGGCCAGCAGGTAGGTGCCGACGAAGTACGAGGCGCGCGAGGGCTTGTTCGAGGCGCCGAGGACCGCGACGGTCCGGGTGCGGCGCAGGATCGACAGCCGCTGCCCGGGTGTGGGGGGCGTCCAGCCGCCGGCGGCGCGCACGGGGGCCGCGTCCTTCGCGCCGGTGGCCGGTTCCGCCGGTGCCAGCGGGCCGGCGGCCGCGCTGCCGGTGTCGCCGATCGCGCCGGTGGGAGCGCTCTCGTGCCCGCTCACCGGGCCACCTCCGCCGTCGCCGCGGTCAGCGCCTGGTCCAGGTCCCACAGCACGTCCTCCACGTCCTCCAGGCCGACGCTGATGCGGATGAGGTCCTCCGGGACACCGGCCGCCTCGAGCTGCTCCGCCGACAGCTGCTGGTGGGTCGTGGAGGCCGGGTGCAGCACGAGGGTGCGCGCGTCGCCGATGTTCGCCAGGTGCGAGCACAGCTGCAGGTTCTCGATGAACCGCTCCCCGGCCGCGCGACCGCCGGCGACGCCGAAGGAGAACACCGCGCCGGGCCCCTCGGGCAGGTAGCGCTGGGCCCGCTCGAAGTGCGGGTGCGAGGGCAGGCCGGAGTAGCGCACCCAGCCGACGCGCTCGTCCGCCTCCAGCCACTGCGCCACCCGGCGCGCGTTGGCGACGTGCTCGCGCATGCGCTGCGGCAGCGTCTCCACGCCCATCAGCAGCAGGAACGCCGAGTGCGGGGCCAGGGTGGCGCCGATGTCGCGCAGCTGCTCGCTGCGCAGCTTGGTGAGGAACCCGTACTCGGCGAAGTTGCCCCACCAGCTCAGGCCGCCGTAGCTGGCGACCGGCTCGGTCATGGCGGGGAACTTCCCGTTGTCCCAGGGGAAGGTGCCGGCGTCCACGACGACACCGCCGAGGGTGGTGCCGTGCCCGCCGAGGAACTTGGTGGCGGAGTGGATGACGATGTCCGCGCCGTGCTCGATCGGCCGGCACAGGTACGGGGTGGCGGTGGTGGCGTCGACGACCAGCGGGATCCCCGCCCCGTGCGCCACGTCGGCCAGCGCCTCGATGTCCGCGACCACCGTGGAGGGGTTCGCGACCAGCTCGGTGAACACGAACCGCGTCCTCTCGGTGATCGCCGCCCGCACCGCGGCGGCCTCCGGCTCCACGAACACGGTGTCCACGCCGAAGCGGCGCAGCGTCACGTCCAGCTGGGTGACGGTGCCGCCGTAGAGGTTGTTCGAGGCGACGACGTGGTCACCCGCACCCGCCAGCGCCGCGAAGGTCAGGAACTCCGCGGACTGCCCGGAGCTGCACGCCAGCGCGCCCAGGCCGCCTTCCAGGGACGCCATCCGCTCCTCCAGCGCCGCCACGGTGGGGTTGGAGATGCGGCTGTAGATGTTGCCGTACTTCTGCAGCGCGAAGAGGTTCGCCGCGTCGGCGGCGTCCTCGAACACGAAGCTCGTGGTCTGGTAGATCGGCACGGCCCGCGCACCCGTCGTCGGCTCCGGCACCGCACCCGCGTGCACGGCGCGGGTGCGGAAGCCCCAGGCGCGGTCGCTGCCGTCGCCGGGGCTGCGCCCGTCCCGTTCCGCGCCCGCGGGCCGGTCCCGCTGCTGCTTCTCGCTCACGGGGCGATCCTGCCACCCGCGCCCGCGGGCCGGTCGCGTCGGCGGGCACGCCTAGACTCCGGCGCGTGGCAGGGCTCATCCACTCCGACGACCTGCGCGCGGTCAAGGAGCGCGTCCGCATCGACGAGGTGGTCGCCGAGCAGGTGACGCTGCGCCCCGGCGGCGTGGGCTCCTTCAAGGGCCTGTGCCCGTTCCACGACGAGCGCACCCCCAGCTTCACGGTGCGCCCCGCCGTGGGGCGCTGGCACTGCTTCGGCTGCGGCGAGGGCGGCGACGCCATCGAGTTCGTCCGCCGCATCGACGGCACGACCTTCACCGAGGCCGTGGAGCGCCTCGCCGAGCGCGCCGGCGTGCAGCTGCGCTACGTCGACGACGGCGGCCGCCCCGGCAGGCGCCCGGCCGGGGCGCAGCAGGCCGGGCAGCGCCAGCGGCTGCTGGAGGCGCACCGGGTGGCCGAGGCCTTCTACGCCGGGCAGCTGGAGCAGCCCGGCCCCGCCGAGACCGCCCGCCGCTTCCTCGCCGAGCGCGGCTTCACCCGCGAGGCCGCCGCCCGCTTCGGGGTGGGCTTCGCCCCCGCCGGCGGTGAGGCGTTGCTGCGCCACCTGCGCGGCGAGGGGTTCACCGAGGAGGAGCTGGTGACCTCCGGCCTGGCCGGGCAGGGCCAGCGCGGGCTCTACGACCGCTTCCGCGGCCGCCTGGTGTGGCCCATCCGCGACGTCAGCGGCCACACCGTGGCCTTCGGCGCGCGCCGGCTCTTCGACGACGACCGCATCGACGCCAAGTACCTCAACTCGCCCGAGACGCCCGTCTACAAGAAGTCGCAGGCCCTGTACGGCCTCGACCTCGCCAAGCGGGAGATCGCCCGCACCAAGCGGGTCGTCGTCGTCGAGGGCTACACCGACGTCATGGCCTGCCACCTGGCGGGCGTGAGCACCGCGGTCGCCACCTGCGGCACCGCCTTCGGCGAGGAGCACGCCCGCGTCGTGCAGCGCATGCTCGGCGACGTCGCCGGCTCCGCGGAGGTCGTCTTCACCTTCGACGGCGACGAGGCGGGGCAGAAGGCGGCGCTGCGGGCCTTCGAGCTGGAGGAGCGCTTCACCGCGCAGACGTACGTGGCGGTCGAGCCCGGCGGGCAGGACCCCTGCGACCTGCGCCTGTCCTCCGGCGACGCCGCCGTGGCCGCCCTGGTCGACGGGCGCGTGCCCCTGTTCGAGTTCGCGATCCGCTCCACGATCTCCCGCTACGACCTGGGCAGCGACGCCGGCCGGCTGGCCGCCCTGGACGCCGCCGCACCGATCGTGGCGAAGATCCGCGACAGCGGGCTGCGCCAGCGCTACGCGGTCAACCTGGACCGCTGGACGGGTTTCCTCGACGAGCGCTTCGTGCTGGACCGGGTGCGCCGGCACGCCCGCGACGGGCGCGGTGGCCGCGACGGGCGCGCGGCGCGGGAACCGGCCCAGCCCGCCGCGCCCACCACCCCCGCGGCCACCCCGGTGGCCACCGTCGACGACGCCGTCGTGCAGCTGGAGCGGTGGGTCCTGGCGTGCGTGCTGCAGGCGCCGTGGGTGGTCGCGGACGACTTCGCCGCCCTGGCCGCGGACGCCTTCGGCGTCCCCGGCCACCGCGCCGTCCACGACGCCGTCACCGCCGCCGGCGGGCCGCTGGAGGCACCCCAGGGCCCCGCGTGGGTGGAGGCGGTGCTCGCCTACGCCGACGGCCCCGTCGCCGCGCTCGTGCAGGAGCTCGCGGTGAGCGACCTGCCCGTCGGCGACGAGGAGGAGCTGGAGCGGTGGGGGCGCTCGCTGGTCGCGACGCTGGCAGGGCAGGCGACCACCCGCGCCGTCGCCGACGCCAAGCGCCGGCTGTGGAGCATCGACGCGGGCGCGCAGCCGGAGGAGTACCGCACGGCCTCGGAGGAGCTGTTCCGGCTGGAGGCGGCCCGACGGGCCTGGCAGGAGCGCGCCCAGGGCCTGTGAGCCCTGCGGCGCTGCGGGTCCCGGCCCGGGCGGGGCGCCGCGCCCCGTGACGCAGGCACCCGTGCGGGGCTGGTACGGTTGACGTGCTGTCGCCGGGGGTTCACCCGGTGGTGGTCCCGCATAGCTCAATTGGCAGAGCAGCCGGCTGTTAACCGGCAGGTTGTTGGTTCGAGTCCAACTGCGGGAGCTTCCCGAGGGGGTCTGCGCACGCAGGCCCCCTTCGTCGTCCCCGCCGGGACCCGCGACCCGTCGGAGGTGCCCGTGCCCGCTCGCCGATCCGGCGCCCTCGCCGCGATCCTCGCCCCCCTGGTGCTCCTGCTGCTGGCGGTGGCGCTGTGGCGGGCCCTGGCACCGGGCACCGGCCCGCAGGAGCGTCCCGCCGCGACGGGGAGCGCTGCCCGGGCGCTCGCCGCCCTGGAGGTCCGCGAGGAGGCGTCGTCCGCCGGGTACCAGCGCACCCGCTTCGGGGAGAGCTGGGTCGACGTCGACGGCAACGGCTGCCGCACCCGCGACGACGTCCTGCAGCGCGACCTCGTCGACGTCCGCCTCGCCGACGACGGCTGCACCGTGCTCTCCGGCACCCTGGTGGACCCCTACTCCGGGGAGGAGATCGCCTTCCGGCGCGGCGAGCGGACCAGCGCCGAGGTGCAGGTCGACCACGTCGTGGCGCTGGCCGACGCCTGGCGCACCGGTGCCCAGAAGCTCAGCGCCCAGGAGCGGGTCGCGTTCGCCAACGACCCCCTGGAGCTGCTCGCGGTGGACGGCTCCCTCAACCAGTCCAAGGGGGACGACGACGCCGCGCAGTGGCTGCCGCCGGTGGGGGAGTGCGAGTACGTGGCCCGGCAGGTCGCCGTCAAGAGCGCCTGGGGGCTGTGGGTGACGCCCGCCGAGCGCGACGCGATGGCGGACGTGCTGGCCGGCTGCCCCGGGCAGGAGCTGCCGGCCTCCTGACGCCTCGCCCACCGCGCCGGGTCCAGCGCGGCGGGTCCGGCGCGGTCCGCCGATGCCCTAGGCTGGCCTGACCATCCAGAGCGGCCGAGAGACCTGGCTCGACGACGCCGCAGCAACCCCCCTCGGGAGGGTGCTCATGCCAGGACCGATGGAGGCTTCGTGAGCTACGCCGGCGACCTCACCCCGCGTGAGGCGTTCGAATTGCTGCGTGACGACGGTGACGCCGTCCTCGTGGACGTCCGCACCGAGGCGGAGTGGACGTACGTCGGGGCGCCCGACGCCGCCGAGCTGCGCCGACCACCGGTGTTCGCCTCCTGGCTGCCCGTGGAGCAGGACGCACCCGGTGCGAGGTTCCTGGCGGAACTGGCGCGCGCGGGGGTCGAACCGGGCCGGAGCGGCCCGGTGGTGTTCCTGTGCCGTTCCGGCAAGCGCTCCGTCGCCGCCGCCGAGGCCGCCACCGCCGCGGGGATCACCCCCAGCTACAACGTCCTGGACGGTTTCGAGGGCGACCTGGACGAGCACGGCCACCGCGGTGGCGCCGGCTGGCGCGCTCAGGGCCTGCCGTGGCGGCAGTCGTGAACGCGCAGCAGCCGAACCCCTGGCGCCCCGACACCACCGCCGTGCGCGCGGGCCTGGCCCGCTCGGGTTTCGAGGAGACCTCGGAGGCGATGTACCTCACCTCCGGGTACGTGTACGAGTCCGCCGCCGCCGCGGAGGCCGCGTTCACCGGTGAGGTGGACCGCTACGTCTACTCCCGCTACGGCAACCCCACCGTCTCCGTGTTCACCGAGCGGTTGCGGGCCCTGGAGGGCGCCGAGGCGTGCTACGGCCTGGCCAGCGGCATGTCCGCGGTGTTCTACGCGCTCGGTGCGCTGCTCGGCGCCGGGGACCGGGTCGTGGCCGCCCGCAGCCTGTTCGGGTCCTGCTACGTCATCCTCGACGAGATCCTGCCCCGATGGGGCGTGACGACGGAGTTCGTCGACGGCGAGGACATCGCCCAGTGGGAGAGGGCGCTCGCCACGCCCGCGCAGGCGGTGTTCTTCGAGACGCCCGCGAACCCCATGCAGACCCTCGTGGACGTCGAGGCGGTCGCGGAGCTCGCGCACGCGGCCGGCGCGGTGGTGGTGGTGGACAACGCCTTCGCCAGCCCGGTGGGGCAGCGGCCCCTGCGGTTCGGCGCCGACGTCGTCGTGTACTCCGCGACCAAGCACATCGACGGCCAGGGCCGCGTCATGGGCGGTGCGGTGCTCGGCACGACGGAGTTCATCGAGGGCCGGTTCCAGGAACTGACCCGGCACACCGGGCCGACGCTCAGCCCGTTCAACGCGTGGACGCTCGCGAAGGGCCTGGAGACCCTCGGCCTGCGCGTGCGGCACTCCGCGGCCACCGCCCTGCGCATCGCCGAGCACCTGGAGGAGAGCGGTGCGGTGCGCTGGGTGCGCTACCCGCTGCTGGCCTCGCACCCGCAGTTCGACCTGGCGAAGCGGCAGATGGAGCTCGGCGGCACCGTCGTCACGTTCGAGCTGGACGCGCCGGCCGGCCGCGGCAGGGAACGCGCCTTCGAGGTGCTCGACGCCCTGGGCACCATCGACATCTCCAACAACCTCGGCGACGCGAAGTCCCTCGCGACGCACCCCGCCACCACCACGCACCGCCGCCTCGGTGAGCAGGGCCGTGCCGCGATCGGCCTGTCCGACGCGGTGCTGCGCCTGTCGGTGGGCCTGGAGGACCCCGACGACCTGCTCGAAGACCTGGACCGCGCGCTGCGCCGCTGACGTCCCCCGAAACCCCGATCGGAGCCCCCCTTCGTGACCAGCACCACCCGCCGCATCCCCGTCAGCCACGCCGGCAGCCTGCCCCGCACCCCGGAGCTCATCGCGGCGAACGAGGCCCGCCGCGTCGGCGAGGACGGTCTCACCCTGGAGCGCACCCCCGAGTTCGACGCGCTGCTGACCGACGCCGTCGTCGACCTCGTGCGCCGCCAGCGGGACCTGGGCGTCACCCTCGTCGGCGACGGCGAGTACGGCAAGGCCATGACCAGCGCCGTGGACTACGGCGCCTGGTGGTCCTACTCGTTCCAGCGCGTGGCGGGCCTGGAGGTCACCGGTGAGGACCTCTTCACCCAGCCGGTCGTGCGTTCCGAGCCGGGGAAGGTGCGGCTGACGAGCTTCCCGGACCGCCGCGACTGGACGACCTTCAAGGACGCCTACACCGACCCCACCGCGGGGATCATGACGGGCAAGCAGGCGACCGCGTTCCCCGCCACGACCGGCCCGCTGCGCTACGTCGGGCAGGAGGCCATCGCCTCCGACGTCGCGAACCTCGTCGCCGGCCTGGAGGCCGCCGGACTGGAGCGCAGCCAGGGGTTCATCACCTCCCTGTCCCCGGGCAGCGGTGCGCGCATCGCCAACCGGTACTACGCCACGGAGGAGGAGCACATCTGGGCGTGGGCGGAGGTGATGCGCGAGGAGTACCGCGCCGTCGTCGACGCGGGACTCGTGCTGCAGATCGACGACCCGTCGATCGCCGAGAACTGGGACCAGATCAACCCCGAGCCCAGCGTCGAGGACTACCGCGAGTTCACCCGGATCCGCGTGGAGGCGCTGAACCACGCCATCCGCGACCTGCCGTCCGAGCAGATCCGCTT
This sequence comes from Kineococcus sp. G2, assembly GCF_037154035.1. Classification (NCBI taxonomy): domain Bacteria; kingdom Bacillati; phylum Actinomycetota; class Actinomycetes; order Kineosporiales; family Kineosporiaceae; genus Kineococcus; species Kineococcus sp. G2. Next base: position 62,680 of record NZ_JBBBEM010000008.1, read on the forward strand.
CCACCTGTGCTGGGGCAGCTGGCACGGCCCGCACACCACCGACATCGAGTTCCGGCACATCGCCGACCTCATGCTGCAGATCGACGCCGGTTCGTACTCCTTCGAGGCGGCCAACGCCCGCCACGAGCACGAGTGGAAGGTGTGGAAGGACCTCGAGCTGCCCGCGGGCAAGACGATCGCGCCGGGGATCGTCAGCCACGCCACGAACGTCGTCGAGCACCCCGAGCTCGTCGCCGACCGCATCGAGCGGTTCGCCTCGGTGGTGGGGGCGGAGAACGTGATCGCCGCCACTGACTGCGGTCTCGGCGGCCGCATCCACCCGCAGATCGCCGTCGCGAAGCTCGCCGCCCTCGGTGAGGGGGCGGAGATCGCCAGCCGGCGCCTGTTCGGCTGAGGCGCTCGCGCCGGCCGCTCGTCCCGGGCGGCGGGGAACCCCTGCGTCGCGGCGCGCCGCAGGGGTTTCCCGGATCCACGCCGCCCGCGGTGACCGTTCCAGTACGGTGCGCGCGGGAGCGCAGCCGCTCCCGCCGGGCGCACGAGGGGGAACCGTGGGACTGAGGACGTGGGGACGGCGCGGTGCCGCCGCAGCGCTGGTCGTGGCCGGAACGGGTCTCCTGGGGGCCGGGCCGGCGTCGGCGGGCCTCGTCGGCGACCGGAACTGCTCGGACTTCCCGTACCAGGAGGACGCGCAGGCGTGGATGGACACCCGCCCCGGCGACCCCGACGGCCTGGACGCCGACGGCGACGGCCTCGCCTGCGAGAGCCTTCCCCACCGCCCCGGGACGCCCGTCCCCGCACCCGCCCCCACCCCGGTGCCGGACTGCCTGTGGGGCGCGATCGAGGAGCGGTACGCCGGCACCGGGGGAGCCGGCGGCTCCCTCGGTGAGGTCGTGCAGTGCCAGACGCCCACGCCGGTCGTGGCGGGCGAGTACGCGCACTTCCAGGGCGGTTCCATCCACTCCTCCGAGCGCACCGGGGCGCAGTTCACCCGCGGGGCGATCCGGGACCGCTGGGCATCCACCGGCTGGGAGAACGGCCGCCTCGGCTTCCCCACCACCAGCGACACCCCCACCCCGAACGGTCGCGGCTGGTACACGCACTTCCAGGGAGGTTCGATGTACTGGTCGCCCGCGACGGGCGCGCACTTCACCGCGGGCGCGATCCGGGGTGAGTGGGCGTCGCACGGCTGGGAGAACGGCCGCCTCGGCTTCCCCACCACCAACGACACCCCCACCCCGGACGGTCGCGGCTGGTACACGCACTTCCAGGGAGGTTCGGTGTACTGGTCGCCCGCGACGGGCGCGCACTTCACCGCGGGCGCGATCCGGGGTGAGTGGGCGTCGCACGGCTGGGAGAACGGCCGCCTCGGCTTCCCCGCCACCGACGACACCCCCACCCCGAACGGTCGCGGCTGGTACACGCACTTCCAGGGAGGTTCGGTGTACTGGTCGCCCGCGACGGACGCGCACTTCACCGCGGGCGCGATCCGGGGTGCATGGGCGTCGCACGGCTGGGAGAACGGCCGCCTCGGCGTCCCCGCCACCGACGACACCCCCACCCCGAACGGTCGCGGCTGGTACACGCACTTCCAGGGCGGCTCGGTGTACTGGAGCCCCTCGACCGGCGCGCACACCGTCGCCGGAGCGGTCCGGGACGCCTGGGCGCAGCAGGGGTGGGAGAACGGCCCGCTCGGCTTCCCCGTGGAGGACGAGCACGAGGGGGAGCAGGGCCGGGCCGTGCAGCAGTTCCAGGGCGGGTACATCACCCACGACCCCGCCGGCGGCACACGCACCACGCTCGCGGAGTGGGTGCCCGACGAGTGAGGCCGGCAGCGGTCGGCGGCGCGGGCCGCCGGCCGCCGCTCCGGTCCCGGCCGCACCGGGCGGCTAGGCTGGAGGGGCGCGGCCGGTCCCGGAGCCCTCGGGGGCGGGGACACGGCTGCGAGGGGCGGTAGCTCAGCCGGTCAGAGCAGGGAACTCATAATTCCTCGGTCGTGGGTTCGAGCCCCACCCGCCCCACCCCTGGGCCCGGCGCAGGGCTGGCGTCGCCCCTGTCGCACGGGCAGGTCGGTCCGGGCCGTCGTCCACGGTGCCCCGGGCTCCGCCGCGGGCGGGGTGCCCGCGGCGGACGCTCACGGCGGGGGGTCGCCCGGACGGCGCGCACCCCTCGTGCGGAGGCGGGGCTCAGCCGAAGGCGATCCGGACGTCGACGGCCTGCGTGTGGGTGCCGAGCAGTTCCGTGGGACCACCGGTGGCGTCGAGCGCGTAGCGGTGCGAGACCAGGGTCGTCACGTCGAGGCGGGTGAACCGGCCGAAGGAGCCGGCGGGGCAGCCCAGGAGGTAGTCCGGGTCGCCGTAGCTGTACTTCACGATCTCGTTGACGTCGATGGGCTGTCCGACCACCCGGCTGGCGGTCCGGCTGGCCGGCACCAGCACGTCCCCGTTGCCGCCGAAGGGCGCGGCGTAGCGGTACTCGGTGTTGCCCGCGCTGTAGGTGCGCAGGGGCTTCTCCGTGCCGGGCACCCGGGTGCCCTCCTCGGTGAAGCACGCGCCGTAGCCCGTGCCCGTCACCTCGTTGGCGACGCCGGTGTCGCGGTCGCTGGGCGGTGCCTCCACCACCGGGGAGGCGCCCTGCATGCTCGTGCGGAAGCCGGCGGTGGCGGTCACCTTCTCGGCGCGGACGTTGTTGCCCTCGTTCGACTCGCGGATCCGGCGGGCGTCGTCGACGTAGGCCCTGACGACCGTCGTGCCCTCGGCGGCCGTCCAGGTGCTTCCGGCCTGGCCGCCGTCGGCGGTGACCGTGATGCTCTCGCCGGGGCGCAGGGAGCGCGTCACGTCGTCGGACCAGGTGACGGTGGCGCGGCCGATGCCGAAGCCGACGCCGTGGACCACGCCGGACGGGGTGGCCTTCGTGCCCCTGTTCTTGATCGTGGCCCGGAAGGTGACCTGATCACCGGCGCTGACGACCTGGGGGCTCCAGGCGACGTCGGTGACCACCAGGTCGGGTGCCGGCGTGGCCGCCGTGGCCGGGCCGGCGACGGCGAGCGAGGCGGCGAGTGCTGCGGTGCCCACGACGGCGGCGCTGACAGAGCGCTTCATGATGATTCCCCCCACGGAACGGTCCCCCCGGACTGGCTGCGGGTGACTACTCACAGCCAGCACTGAGCATAGGAGGTCACACGATCGGCCGTCAGTGATTGCGGAAAGTCACCACCCGGACGGGCTAACCAGGTCGCCGCCGCCCCCGCCGACCAACCGGTGGGCGCCCGCTACCGCCAGAGGCGACCGTGCCAGGTCAGGCCCTTGAACAGGCGGACCGCGATCCGGCCGCGGGAGTCCACCGTGACCCGGCCGAAGCGCTTGGACGCGCTGACCCCGCGGTTCGACGCGCTGACCCGCACGCCCCCGCCCAGCACCCTCGACCTGCGGAACACCAGCCCCATGCCCGGCCAACGCCGCCCACCCGGCACCGGTTCCGGCCGGTGAGCCGCCCTCAGAGCAGGTAGCGGTACAGCGGCTCGGTCGCGGAGATCCGCTCGAAGGAGGGCGGAGCGGCCGCCATCCGCTCCAGCAGCGCCGGCAGGTCCTCGCGGGACGGGATCTCGATGCCCACCAGCGCCGGCCCCGTCTCGCGGTTGCTGCGCTTGACGTACTCGAACAGCGTGATGTCGTCGTCCGGGCCCAGCACCTCGTCGAGGAAGCGGCGCAGCGCCCCGGGCTCCTGCGGGAACTCCACGAGGAAGTAGTGCTTGCGGCCCTCGTGGACCAGCGCCCGCTCCACGACCTCCGCGTACCGGCTGACGTCGTTGTTGCCGCCGGAGACGACGCACACCACGCTCTGCCCCGGCTCCACCCGCACCGCCTCCGCCAGGGCGGCCGTCGCCAGCGCCCCCGCCGGCTCGGCGATGATCCCGTCGGTCTGGTACATCGCCAGCATCTCCACGCAGATCGCGCCCTCCGGCACCGTCACCAGCTCCACCGGCGCGCCCGCGACCACCGCGTGCGTGACGTCCCCCACCCGGCGCACCGAGGCGCCGTCGACGAAGGACTCCACCTGCTCCAGGCGCACGGGACGCCCGGCCGCCAGCGCCGCCGCCATCGACGGCGCCCCCGCCGGCTCCACGCCGACGACCCGCACCGCCGGGTGCCGCTCGCGCACCCACGTCAGCACCCCCGCCAGCAGGCCGCCACCGCCGACGGGGACCACCAGCACGTCCGGCGGCGCCTCGCCCAGCTCGGCCAGCTGCTCGACGACCTCCACCGCCACCGTGCCCTGACCGGTCACCGTGCGGGGGTCGTCGAAGGCCGGCACGACCGTCGCGCCCGTCTCCACCGCGTCGCGCGCCGCGGCGGCCGCCGAGTCGTCGTAGGTGTCGCCCAGCACGAGCGTCTCCACGAACTCCCCGCCGAGGGCGCTGATGCGGTCGCGCTTCTGCCGCGGGGTGGTGCGCGGCACGTACACGCGCCCGCGCACCCGCAGGGTCGCGCACGCGTGCGCCACGCCCTGCGCGTGGTTGCCGGCGCTGGCGGTCACCACGCCCCGGGCCCGCTCACCCGCGGACAGCTGCGCGATGAGGTTGTACGCCCCGCGCAGCTTGTAGGAGCGCACCACCTGCAGGTCCTCGCGCTTGAGCCGCACCCGCGCCCCCGTGGCCGCCGACCAGCGCGCGCTCGGATGCAGCGGGGTCCGGGTCGCGACGCCCGCCAGGCGGCGCGCGGCCGCCTCGACCGCCGCGGCGTCGGGCGGGGGCGTCGTCGCGGCCGGGTGCGGCACCTCTAGCGTCATGCCCCGATCCTCCCGTGCGCCCGGTGCTGCCGTTGACCGGGGGCGGCGGGGACGGACGGGGAGACGGGGAGGGACGCGGTGGGGGACGCCGTGCGCACGGCGGCGCTGTTCGCGGCCGCGGCGGTGCTGGAGATCGGCGGCGCCTGGCTGGTGTGGCAGGGGGTGCGCGAGCACCGCGGCTGGTGGTGGTGCGGGCTGGGTGCGCTGGCCCTGGCCGGCTACGGGTTCGTCGCCGCCCTGCAGCCGGAGGCGTCCTTCGGGCGGGTCCTCGCCGCCTACGGCGGCGTCTTCGTCGCCGGCTCGCTGCTGTGGGGCGTGGTCGTGGACGGCTTCCGGCCCGACCGCTGGGACCTGGCCGGGGCGACGGTGTGCCTGGTGGGCGCCGGGATCATCGTGCTCGCGCCGCGCGGCGGGGGGTGAGGGTGGTGCCGGACCGGGAAGCGCCTCACGGCGCATCGCCGCTCGTAGCGGCTCCAGTTGGGACCCGGGGCTACCGCGGCCCGGCACCACGACCATTGTAACGAGGCGATCCCCCGGCGGTCGCGGCGGCGACGTGGCGGCGACGTGGCGGCGGCCCGGTGAGGGGATCAGCCGAGCTCGCCCGCCCGCCAGCGGTGGGCCACCGCCTCCAGCTGCTCGGCGGTGCGCAGCAGGCGCGCCGCCGAGCGCGTCATCGCCGTCGCCGCGTCCTCGCGCTCGCCGGCGCGCCCGGCGTGCCGCGGTTCGTCGGCGTGGTGGGCGCGTCCCACCGCCACGATGCGGCAGAAGGCCGCCGCCCGCTCCAGCGTCACGGCGAAGTCGCCCTCCGCCACGCCGGCGAGGACCTCGTCGACGACCGCGACCACCTCGGCCGGCCCCGGCGGGTCGGCCACCCCGGCCAGCACCTCCAGCACCGGCGTGTGCCGTCGCCCCTCGGCGTACTGGCGCGCCACCGCCGCCGGGGAGCGCTGCACCCACGTGCGCAGCACGTACAGCCGCCACAGCGCGCCCGCCAGGGAGTCCGCCGGGGCGTCCGCCCACACCGAGGCGATGACCTCCAGCCCCTCCTCCTGCGCCAGCCGCACCACGCGCCGGGTGACCTCGGCGTCGCGCGCCGAGCGGGCGCCGTGCACCAGGGCGCTGGCGGCCGCGTGCGCGGCCTCCTGCACCGCGGAGGGGTCCACGCCGCCGGCCAGGGCGACCAGGGCGTCGTCCCCGGGCATCGCGGGGCGGTGGTGGCGGCGGGGCGGCGGCGCGCCGGGGGAGTCGGGCACCCACCGATGGTGCCACCGGGCACCCGTCGCGCCAGCCGGCGGTGGGTGCCTCGCGCGGGCGGGCGGCCCGGCGGTCAGCCGGCGAAGGGGGGCGGGGGAGCGGCCAGCGTGGCGCGCGGGCAGTCCCGCAGCCGCAGCCCGCCGTGGCTGAGGGCCTCGTCGCACAGCGACTCCACCGTCCAGCCCAGGTCGCCGCCGAAGCGGGTGACGGTCACCCGGTAGACGGTGATCTCGTAGCGGGTCGGGGTGCCGTAGGCGACGTGGATGCGGCCGATCAGCTCGGCGCCGGCCACGTTCTCCGGGCCGTTCCACGGCCGGTCGAAGCGGCTCCACAGGCTGGGGCCGCTCTGCCACACGCCGCCGTTCTGCACGTCCCGCAGCGCCAGCTCCACGAGCACCGCGCGCGCGGCCTCCTCGGGGACGATGGCGGCGGGCCGGATGACCTCGGAGACCTCCCCCGGCGGGGACGCCCCGGGGATCGCGGCCGGCTGCTGGTGCACGCCGCTCCATCGGCACGCCGGGGCGGCGACTGGAGCGCGACACGCGCACGGACGTGCGCCGACCGGGTGGTGGTGCGCGCGCTAGCGGTGAGGCATGATGAACGCAACAGCACGTCCGGTAGTCGTTCGGACACGTTCACCTGTGCGTGGTGCGAGGTCGTTGGGGAAGACGCCCTTCACACCGATGCAGAGGAGGACGGGATGTCCGGTGCGATGACCCGCGGCGTGCTCTACGTGCACTCCGCACCGCGAGCGCTCGTCCCGCACATCGAGTGGGCGGCCGGCGGTGTCCTCGGCGTGCGCGTGTCCTGCGACTGGACGCCGCAGCCGATCGCGCAGGGCTGCCTGCGCTCGGAGCACTCCTGGCAGGCCCCGCAGGGCTCCGGGGCCCGGCTGGCCTCCGCGCTGCGCGGCTGGGCGCACCTGCGCTTCGAGGTCACCGAGGAACCCAGCCAGGGCTGCGACGGCGGCCGCTGGAGCCACACCCCGTCCCTGGGCATCTTCCACGCCGTCACCGACGTGCACGGCAACGTGCAGGTCCCCGAGGACCGCGTGCGCGCCGCCCTGGAGCTGCTCGACGGCCCGGCCGCCGACCCCGCCGCCGCGCGCCGCGCCCTCGCGCTGGCCGTCGGCGAGGCGTGGGACCGCGAGCTGGAGGTCTTCCGGCACGCCGGCGACGACACCCCCGTGCGCTGGTTGCACCACGTGGGCTGACCGCCCCGCGCCCCGGAACGCGAAGGGGCCCCGCACCCGTGACGGGTGCGGGGCCCCTGGCGCGTCCGGCTCGGACGTCCCGCTCAGACCGAGGCGAAGACCAGGCTGATGTTGTGACCGCCGAAGCCGAAGGCGTTGTTCAGGCCCACCAGCCGGCCGGTGCCGCCGAGCGGCCGGGCGTCCTTGCGCACGACGTCGAGGCTGACGTCCGGGTCCAGGTCGTCGACGTTGATCGTCGGCGGCGCCGTGCGCTCCTGCAGGGCGCGAACCGTCAGGATGCTCTCCACGGCCCCGGCGGCGCCCAGGAGGTGACCCGTCATCGACTTCGTCGCCGAGACCGCGACGCCGTCCACGGCGTCGCCCAGGGCCAGGCGCAGGCCCTTGTCCTCGGCGACGTCACCGACGGGGGTCGAGGTGGCGTGGGCGTTGACGTGGTGCAGGTCCGCCGGGGTCAGCTCCGCCGACCGCAGCGCGTCGCGCACCGCCCGCGCGACACCGGCGCCCTCCGGCTCCGGGGCCGCCACGTGGTGGGCGTCCGCGGACAGCCCCGCGCCGAGCAGCTCGGCGTGCACGCGCGCACCGCGGGCGCGGGCGTGCTCCTCGGACTCCAGCACGACGATGCCGGCGCCCTCGCCCAGCACGAAGCCGTCGCGCTGGGTGTCGAAGGGGCGCGAGGCCCGCGCGGGGTCCTCGTTGCGCCGCGACAGGGCGTGCATGGCGGCGAAGGAGGCGATGGGCAGCGGGTGGATGGCCGCCTCGGTCCCGCCGGCGATGACGACGTCGGCGCGCCCGCTGCGGATCATGTCGGCGCCGTAGGCGAGCGCCTCCGCACCCGAGGCGCAGGCGCTGACCGGGGTGTGGGCGCCGGCGCGGGCACCGAACTCCAGGCTGATCGTCGCGGTCGGGCCGTTGCCCATGAGCATCGGCACCGTCAGGGGCAGGACGCGGCGGGCGCCCTTCTCCCGCAGCGTGTCGTAGGCCGTCAGCAGGGTCCAGATGCCGCCGATGCCGGTGGCGACCACCGACGCGAGCCGCAGCGGGTCCACCTCGGGGGTGCCGGCGTCCGCCCACGCCTCGCGGGCGGCGATCACGGCGAACTGCTGCGAGGGGTCCAGCCGCTTGACCTCGCGGCGCTCCAGGACGTCCTCGGCCGGGACGGCGGCCTGGGCGCCGAACGTCACGGGGAGCTCGTAGTCCTCGGTCCAGGGGGCGTCGAACGGCCGTGCGCCGGACCGGCCGGCGAGCGCGGCCTCCCACGTGGAACGGACGTCCCCGCCGAGCGGTGTCGTCGCTCCCATCCCGGTGACGACGACGCGGCGAGCGGTCGCGGTCATGGTCGGTCAACTCCTTCTCGAGCGGTGACGGCTGTGGTGCCGGGCCGGCCCGCGCGGTGCGGGCCGGCCTCGCGGCGGTGCGGGCTGCTCAGCCCTGGGCCTGGGAGATGTAGGCGACGGCGTCGCCCACGGTCCGCAGGTTCTTCACGTCCTCGTCGGGGATGCGCACGCCGAACTTCTCCTCGGCGTTCACGACGATCGTCATCATCGACAGCGAGTCGATGTCGAGGTCGTCGGTGAAGGACTTGTCGGCCTGCACGCTGTCGGTGGGCAGGCCCGTCTCCTCGTTCACGATCTCGGCGAGACCGCTGAGGATCTCCTGCTCGCTGGCCATGCGTAGCTCCTTCGGTGGGGGTGGCCGGGGTGCCGGTCACCTCGTCGGCCTGGTGCGCGCTCGCGCCCAGGGGTCTGGGACCGGGCGGGTCGGTCCGCCCGGGACGGCTCACGGCAGGCGGACGACCTGCGCGGCGTAGGACAGGCCCGCGCCGTAGCCGATGAGCAGCGCCAGCCCGCCCGAGGGGGCGTGCCCGTCGGCCATGGCGCGCTCCATCGCCAGCGGCACGCTGGCCGCGGAGGTGTTGCCCATGTCGACGATGTCGCGGGCCACGTGCACCGACTCCGGCAGCTTCAGCTGCTTGACCATCGCGTCGATGATGCGCGCGTTCGCCTGGTGCGGCACGAAGACGTCGATGTCCTCCGCCCGCACGCCGGCGGCGTCGAGGGCGCGCTGCGCGACGGGCGCCATCTGCCACACCGCCCAGCGGAAGACGGACTGCCCCTGCTGCTCCAGGTAGGGCCACTTCACCGGCTCCTGGGCGGCGGCCTCGGCGGCGATGGGGTCGGCCATGGCGGCGGCGTGCGCGGAGCGCAGCTCCAGCCAGGAGAACTTCGAGCGGATGGCGTCGGCCTGGGCGCCGTCCGAGCCCCACACGGTGGGGCCGATGCCGACCTCGTCGGACGCGCCGACCACGGCCGCGCCCGCGCCGTCGGCGAAGAGGAACGCCGTGGAGCGGTCGTGCTTGTCGGTGAAGTCGGAGAGCTTGTCGACGCCCACCACGAGCACGTTGCCCGCGGTGCCGCCGCGCACGAGGTCGCCGGCCAGGGCGATGCCGTGGCAGAAGCCCGCGCAGCCCGCGGAGATGTCGAACGCCGCGGCGGGAGTGGCGCCGAGGCGGTCGGCGAGCACCGCGGCGGCGGCCGGCGTCTGGTACGGGTAGGAGACGGTCGCCAGGACCACCGCGTCGACGTCGGAGCCGGTCAGCCCGGCGGCGGCCAGCGCCTTGGCGGCGGCGTCCTCGGACATCTCGACCACGCCGACGTCCTCCGCCGCCCAGCGGCGGGTGCGGATGCCGGTGCGCTGCTGGATCCACTCGTCGGAGGAGTCGATCCAGGTGCACACCTCCTCGTTGTCGATGACGCGCGGCGGGCGGTGCGCGCCGACGCCGAGGATGCGCGCGTGGCGGGTGGCGGGGGACTGGATGGTGGTCACTGGGCGCCTCCTGCGCCGGACGCCGCGACCGGGGCCGCGCCGTGCTCGGCGATCACGGTACGGGCCCGCTCGAGGTCGGCGGGCGTCTTCAGGGCGAGGACGTCGATCCCCTTCAGCTGGCGCTTGGCGAGGTTCACCAGCGTCCCCGCGGGCGCCAGCTCGATCAGCGCGGTGACGCCGAGGCGCCGAAAGGTCTCGGTGCACAGGTCCCAGCGCACCGGGCGGCTGACCTGCGCCACCAGGCGGCGCAGCAGCTCGCCGCCGTCGGTGACGAGCTCGCCGTCGGCGTTGGCGGCCAGCGGCACGCTCGCGGTGCCCGGCTCCAGGCCGGCGACCAGCGTGCGCAGGGTGCCGGTGGCGGGGGCCATGTGCTCGGTGTGGAAGGCGCCGGCGACCTGCAGCGGCACGACGCGCGCCTTCGCGGGCGGCTGCTCCGCGAGGGCGGCCAGGGCGTCCAGCTCCCCGGCGGCCACGACCTGCCCGCCGCCGTTGTCGTTGGCGGCCGTCAGCCCCAGGCGCTCCAGCGCGGCGGCGACCTCGGCCGGGTCGCCGCCCAGGACGGCGCTCATGCCGGTGGGCCGCGCGGCCGCGGCGGCGGCCATGGCCCTCCCGCGCTCGCGCACGAGCACCAGGGCCTGCTCCGGGCTCAGCGCCCCCGCGGCGGCCGCGGCGGTCAGCTCGCCGACGGAGTGGCCGGCGACGGCGCCGGCGACGCGGGCCAGCTCGGCGGGGCCGTCGACGAGCTCGCGCAGCGCCACCAGCCCCGCGGCGACGATGAGCGGCTGGGCCACCGCGGTGTCGCGCAGGGTCTCGGCGTCGGAGACGGTGCCGTGCGCCAGGAGGTCGTCGCCGACGACGGCGGAGGCCCAGCGCAGGCGGTCGGCCACGCCGGGCAGCTCCAGCCAGGGGGCCAGGAAGCCCGGCGACTGCGAGCCCTGACCGGGGAAGACGAAGACGAGCACCAGATGAGACTGCCCCGTGCCACCTGGTGTTCACGGTCACGACGCTCACGGACTTTGCCCGCGCGCGTTGTGGGAAACCTACAAACCACGCACGGTGGTGACGGTGCGTCATGAGTCGTCACCGCCTTCACGGGTTGTCGCGCCCGGCCTCCCGGCCACCCGGGGGAGCGGCCTGCGCCAGTCGCCCCAGCGCCAGCGCGACCTGCAGCACGAACCGCTCGCGCGGTTCGGTGGGCGTCCAGCCGCACACCTCCCCGACCCGGCGCAGCCGGTAGCGCACGGTGTTCGCGTGGACGAACAGCGAGCGCGCGCACGCCTCCAGCGACCCGCCGGACTCCAGGTACGCCGCCAGCGTCTCCAGCAGCGCCCCGCCCGCCCCGGCCAGCGGCACGTAGGCGCGGTCCACCAGCGCCCGGCGCGCCGTCGCGTCCCCCGACAGCGCCCGCTCCGGCAGCAGGTCGTCCGCCTCCACCGGCCGCGGGGCGCGCGGCCAGGCCCGGGCGGCCACCACCCCGGCCAGCGCCGCGCGCGCCGAGCGCGCCGCCACCGGCAGCGAGGGGACCGTGGGGCCCACCACGACCGGCCCGGGCCCGAACTCGGCCGCCGCCAGCTCCTGCGCCGTCGCGCGCACGTCCGCGACCCCGGACAGCACGACGACCAGGCGGTCGCCCTGCACCCCCACCAGGGCCTCCCCGCCGGCCGCCCGCGCCGCCTTGCGCACCCGCGGCACCACCCCGCCGGGGGCCTGCTCGCCCGCCGCGCCGATGACGACGGCCGTGGGCGCGTCCATCGTCCAGCCCAGCGCCGCCGCGCGGGAGGCGATGGTGTCCTCCCCGTCGCCGCGCAGCACCGCGTCCACCACCAGCGCCTCCAGCCGCGCGTCCCAGGCGCCGCGCGACTCCGCGGCGCGCGCGTAGACGGCGGCCGCCGCGAAGGCCACCTCCCGCGAGTAGCGCAGCAGCGCCTCCCGGGCGCGCACCTGCTCGCCCGGTCGCGCGTCGCCCACGACGGCGTCCAGGCCCTCCTCCACCACCGTGATGGCGGTGCGCACCAGCTCCACCGTCTGCTGCAGGGTCACCGAGCGCATCAGCTCGCGCGGCGCCGTGCTGAAGACCGCCGTGGCCGCCAGCACCGCCGGCTCCGGCTCGGTCAGCCAGCGCACGAAGTCCGTGAACCCCGCCTGCGCCACCAGCCCCACCCAGGAGCGCTCGTCCGGCGGCAGCGCCGCGTACCAGGGCAGGGCGGCGTCCATGCGCGCCGCGATGGCCGAGGCGAACGTCCCCGCGGCCGCCTCCAGCCGGCGCACCGTCTCCTCGGACAGCTCGGCGGGGGGCTGGGGCACGTGCGCGAGCGTACGGCGACGGGCCGCCGAGGGGCCCCTGGGCTAGGGTTCGAGGACGGCGTGCTCCTCCCGCACCGGCACCGCCGGCCCCGGTGGCCGGCACCGCAGACCCGCCGGGACCCGCCGCGGGGGTCGACGAGGACGCCGGGGAGGGGACGCATGGGACTGCTCGACCGCTGGCGCCGACGCCCCGCGGAGGCCGACCGGACGGGTGAGACCGGCCGGCGACGGCGCCGCCGCCCGGCACCGGCCGCCCCCGTGGGGGAGGCCGGGCTGCGCGAGACCCTGCACGACGACCCGAACGACGAGGCGGCCTTCGACGCCCTGGCCGAGACGGTGCGCACCCGCGCCGCCGAGGCCCACGTGGCGGACCACCCCGCCGAGGGCCACGAGGCCGAGGACGCCCGCCGCGCCGCCGACAACGCCGTGTGGGCCCTGGCCGAGGAGCTGGCGCAGAGCCCGAAGGCGTGGCGCCCGCTGCTGGTGATGGGCCGGTTGTCCCTGCAGGACGACCGCGAGGCCGCCCTGCGGCGCCTGGGCATCGCCGCCGAGCGCGACCCGTCCGGCACCGCCCTCGCGCAGGCGCTGGCGATCCTGCGCGAGGCCGGCATGAACGACGAGGCGCTCAGCCTGGGCGTGGGCCACTGGCGCCCGCGCGAGCACGACGTGGAGGCCGGCCGGCACCTGGTGGCCGCCGCCATCGACTCCGGCCGCCTGGCCGAGGCGCGCCGGCACCTCAGGGCGCTGGGGGAGCACCCCGACCAGGGGCGCGTGGCCCCGCTGCGCGCGGAGCTGGAGGACGCCATCGCCCGGGCGGACCGCTCGCGGCACTGACACCGCCGCCCGGCCCGCACGCACGAGGGGCCCCGCACCGCGGACTCGCGGTGCGGGGCCCCTCGTGCGTGCTCGGTGGGGTCAGCTCTCCCCACCCGCGTTGCCGCTGCGGCCGGCGCGCACGTCGTGCAGCTGGTACTTCTCGATCGCCTGGCCGGGCGCGCGCCAGTCGACCTCGCCGCGGCGGGCGAGCACCTCCAGGGTGCGCACCACGACCGACGGGCCGTCGATGTGGTAGTACCTGCGCGCGGCGGCGCGGGTGTCGGAGATGCCGAACCCGTCGGCACCCAGCGAGGCGAACTCGCCCGGCACCCACTGGCGGATCTGGTCCGGCACCGCGCGCATCCAGTCGCTGACGGCCACGACCGGGCCGGGGGCGTCCTTCAGCTTCTGCGTCACGTACGGCACGCGAGACTCGTCGCCGGGGTTGAGGAACGCGTGCTCGTCGCACGCCAGGCCGTCGCGGCGCAGCTCGTTCCAGCTCGTCACCGACCACACGTCGGCCACCACGCCGAAGTCGTCCTTCAGCAGCTGCTGCGCCTCCAGCGCCCACGGCACCCCGACGCCCGAGGCCAGCAGCTGGGTGCGCGGCCCGTCGCCCTCGCCCACCGAGACGCGGTGCAGACCGCGCAGGATGCCCTCCACGTCCACGTCCGCGGGCTCCGCCGGCTGGACCATCGGCTCGTTGTAGACCGTCAGGTAGTAGATGACGTTCTCGGGGTCCTCGCCGTACATGCGGCGCAGGCCGTCCTTGACGATGTGCCCGATCTCGTACGCGTACGCCGGGTCGTAGGAGACGACCGCCGGGTTCGTGGAGGCCAGCAGCAGCGAGTGCCCGTCGCCGTGCTGCAGGCCCTCGCCCGCCAGCGTCGTGCGGCCGGCGGTGGCGCCGACGAGGAAGCCGCGGGCCATCGTGTCGGCCGCGGCCCACAGGTTGTCGCCGGTGCGCTGGAAGCCGAACATCGAGTAGAAGATGTAGATCGGCAGCATCGGCTCGCCGTGGGTGGCGTAGGAGGAGCCGGCGGCGGTGAACGCCGAGGCGGAACCGCCCTCGTTGATGCCGACGTGCAGGATCTGCCCCTGCTCGGACTCCTTGTACGCCAGCATCAGCTCGCGGTCGACCGACGTGTAGTTCTGCCCGTGCGGGTTGTAGATCTTGATCGTCGGGAACAGCGAGTCCATGCCGAACGTGCGGGCCTCGTCGGGGATGATCGGCACGACGCGCTTGCCGAACTCCTTGTCCCGCATGAGGTCCTTCAGCAGGCGGACGAACGCCATGGTGGTGGCGATCTCCTGCTTGCCCGAGCCCCGTGCCGCCACCTTGTAGGCGTCGTCGGCGGGCAGGTGCATCGGGGCGTGCTGCACGCGGCGCTGCGGCACCGGGCCGCCCAGGTCGGCGCGGCGCTTGCGCAGGTACTGGATCGTCTCGTCGCCGTCGCCGGGGTGGTAGTACGGCGGGCGGTACGGGTCCTTCTCCAGCTGCTCGTCGCTGATCGGGATGCGCAGCGAGTCGCGCAGGAGCTTGAGGTCCTCCAGCGTCAGCTTCTTCATCTGGTGGGTCGCGTTGCGGCCCGCGAAGTGCGGCCCCAGGCCGTACCCCTTGATGGTCTTGGCGAGGATCACCGTGGGCTGCCCGGTGTGCTGGGTCGCCGCCCGGTAGGCCGCGTAGACCTTGCGGTAGTCGTGACCGCCGCGCTTCAGCGACCAGATCTCGTCGTCGCTCATGCCCGCCACGAGCTTGGCGGTGCGCTCGTCGCGGCCGAAGAAGTTCTCGCGCACGTAGGCGCCGTTCTCCGCCTTGAACGTCTGGTAGTCCCCGTCCGGGGTGGCGTTCATCAGGTTCACCAGGGCGCCCTGGCCGTCGGCGGCCAGCAGCGAGTCCCACTCGCGGCCCCACAGCACCTTGATGACGTTCCAGCCGGCGCCGCGGAAGAACGCCTCCAGCTCCTGCACGATCTTGCCGTTGCCGCGCACCGGCCCGTCCAGGCGCTGCAGGTTGCAGTTCACGACGAAGGTGAGGTTGTCCAGCTCGTCGTTGGCCGCCACGTGCGCCAGCCCGCGCGACTCCGGCTCGTCCATCTCGCCGTCGCCCAGGTAGGCCCACACGTGCTGCTGGGAGGTGTCCTTGATGCCGCGGTGGTGCAGGTACTTGTTGAACTGCGCCTGGTAGATCGCGTTCGCCGGGCCCAGGCCCATCGAGACGGTCGGGAACTCCCAGAAGTCCGGCATGAGGCGCGGGTGCGGGTAGGACGGCAGCCCGTTCGGCGCCGCGGAGGCCTCCTGGCGGAACCCGTCCAGCTGGTCGGTGCTCAGCCGGCCCTCGAGGAAGGCGCGGGCGTACACCCCGGGGGAGGCGTGGCCCTGGATGAAGACCTGGTCCCCGCCGCCGGCGTGGTCCTTGCCGCGGAAGAAGTGGTTGAAGCCCACCTCGTAGAGGGTGGCGGAGGAGGCGTAGGTGGAGATGTGCCCGCCGACGCCGATCCCGGGCCGCTGGGCCCGGTGCACCATGACGGCCGCGTTCCAGCGGATCCAGGCGCGGTAGCGGCGCTCGACCTCCTCGTCGCCGGGGAACCACGGCTCGGACTCCGGGCCGATGGTGTTGATGTAGTCCGTCGCGGTGAGGCTGGGCACCCCGACCTGCTGCTCGCGCGCCCGCTGCAGCAGCTGCAGCATCAGGTAGCGGGCGCGGCTCTTGCCGCGCTCGCCGACGACCGCGTCGAGGGACGCGAGCCACTCCGCGGTCTCCTCGGGGTCGATGTCGGGCAGCTGGCTGGGCAGCCCGTTGAGGATGGGGCCGAGCCCCGCGGGGCCGTTCCCCGCGTCGTCGCGTCTGGCCACGGTGGTGGTCCTCCCGCTGTCGTCCGTCGGCCCGCGGTCAGCGGGCGCGTGCCCAGGCTATTCCGCCACCCCGACGGGTCGCGCACCCGGGAGGTGCCGCGCCACCGCGTGCGCGGGCGCGCGCAACCGGTGACCGCCGGCGTACACGTTCGCCGTGGGCGGGCGCAGGAAGCCCACCAGCGTCATGCCCGCCTCCCGGGCCAGCGAGACCGCCAGCGACGACGGCGCCGAGACCGCCGCGAGGACCGGGACCCCCGCCACGGCGGCCTTCTGCACCAGCTCGAAGGAGGCGCGCCCGCTGACCACCAGCACGCACCCGCGCAGCGGCACGGCGCCGGAGCGCAGGGCCCACCCCACGACCTTGTCGACCGCGTTGTGCCGCCCGACGTCCTCCCGCAGGCACAGCAGCTCGCCGTCCGCGGTGAACAGGCCGGCCGCGTGCAGCCCACCGGTGCGCTCGAACGCCGACTGGTGCGCGCGCAGCGCCCCCGGCAGCTCCGCCAGCACCGCCGGGTCCAGGAGCACCCCGTCGTCGTGCAGGCCGGTGGGCACCCGCGCCAGCACCTCCTGCACGCTCGCCGACCCGCACACCCCGCACGCCGACGTGGTGGTGAACGGCCGCGCGGTGCGCGGTCCGTCGAGCCTGCTGCCGGGCCGGGGGGTGACCTGGGCCACGTTGTACGTCGGCTGCCCGTCCTCGCCCAGGTCGGTGCAGTGCCGCAGCGCCACCACGTCCCCGGCGCCCGCCAGCAGCCCCTCGGCGTGCAGGAAGCCCATCACCAGGTCCACGTCGTGGCCGGGGGTGCGCATCGTCACCGCCAGCTGCTCACCGGCCACCTCGATCTGCAGCGGCTCCTCCACCGCCAGCGTGTCCACCCGCGCACCGGCCGCCGCGCCCGGGCGCAGGTCCAGCCGCTCGGTGCGCGTGCGCGTCGTGACCCGTCCCACGGCGCCAGGCTCCCACGGGCGGGGTCGCGGCGCCCGCGAGGAGGGGCCGCGCGGAGGTCACGCGACGGTCACGTGATCGCCGCGCGGGCGGTGCCGCCTTGCGCGCAGGGCACCGGGTGGGCTGGACTAGGCGGTCACGGAGCACCGGACGATCCCCGGCAGCGGGGCAGAGGGAAGGCAGGACAGAACGTGGGCGCCACCGCGGACCCTGCCGCCGACACGGCGGCAGTGGCCAAGCTGGGCTTCAAGCCCGGCCACATCGTGCAGGAGTTCGGCTGGGACGAGCAGGTCGACGAGGACTTCCGGACCGCCGTCGAGGAGCTGGTCGGCAGCGAGATCCTGGACGAGGACGCCGACGACGTGGCCGACGTCGTCCTGTGCTGGTACCGCGACGGTGACGGCGACCTCGTGGACGCGCTCGTCGACGCGATCACCAACCTCGCCGACGGCGGCGTCGTCTGGCTGCTGACGCCGAAGAAGGGCCGCCCCGGGCACGTGCCCGCCGCGGAGATCGACGAGGCCGCCCCCACCGCGGGGCTGCACGCCACCTCCAGCGTCAGCGCCAGCGGCAACTGGGCCGGCACCCGCATGACCACGCCGAAGAACGGCCGCCGCTGAGCGCGCCGGAGCGGGCCACCGCGACCCCCGGCACCTTCCCGGTGCCCGGGGCCGTGGTGCGCGACCAGCACGGCGAGGCCCTGCGCCTGTCGGAGCTGTGGTCGCAGGGGCCCGCGCTGCTCGTGCTGGTGCCGGCCGCGTTCTCCACGCACTGCACCGCGGAGCTCGGCGCGCTGGCCCGCGACGTCGACCGCTTCGACGACGCCGGCGTGCAGCTCGCCGCCCTCTCCTGCGACCCCGTGCCCGCCCTGCGGGCGTGGGCCGAGGAGCGCCGGTACCCGTTCCCGCTGCTGTCCGACTTCTGGCCGCACGGGGCCGTCTCCCGCGCCCTGGGCGCCTTCGACGAGGAGCTCGGCACCAGCCGCCGCCTGTCGCTGCTCGTGCGGGACGGCCGGGTGCTCTGGAGCCTGCGCAACCCGGTGGACCGGCCGCGCTCGCCGGCCGCCCACGAGGAGGTCCTGGACGTCCTGCGCGCACCCGGCTGAGCCCGCCGCCGAGGCACTACCGTGGACCCGCCCGGCCCCGAGCCGCGGCGGGCCCGTAGCTCAGCTGGTAGAGCACCGCGCTTACACCGCGGCCGTCGTCGGTTCGAACCCGGCCGGGCCCACCCGCCGCTAGGGTGCGCCCGTGCCGACGACGACCCCCGTGCAGGAGCAGCCGCCCGGTCCGAGCGCCCCCACCCTCGCCGAGGTGCTGGAGGTCCTGGAGGCCATGCACCCGGCGCGGTGGGCGCAGCCGTGGGACGCGGTCGGGCTGGTGTGCGGCGACCCCGCCCGCACCGTGCGCCGCGTGCTGCTGGCCGTGGACCCCGTCGACGCCGTCGTGGACGAGGCCCTGGCCGCCGGGGCCGACCTGCTGCTCGTGCACCACCCGCTGCTGCTGCGGCCCGTGACCTCCGTGGCCGCCACCTCCGCCAAGGGGCGCGTCGTGCACCGGCTCGTGGAGGCCGGCTGCGCCCTGCACGTGGCGCACACCAACGCCGACGCCGCCGCACCCGGCGTCTCCGACGCGCTGGCCCGCGTCCTCGACCTGGACGGGCTGGTCCCGCTCGAACCCCTGGCGGCCGAGCCGGGCCGCCCCGAGCTGGGCATCGGCCGCGTCGGCACCCTGCCCGCCCCGGAGCGCCTGGCGGACTTCGCCGACCGGGTCGCGCAGGCCCTGCCGGCCACCGAGCAGGGCGTGCGGGTGGCCGGCGACCCGGACGCGCTCGTGCAGCGCGTCGCCGTGTGCGGCGGGTCCGGCGACAGCCTGTTCGAGCAGGTGCGCGCTCACGGCGCGGACGTGTTCGTCACCGCGGACCTGCGCCACCACCCGGCCTCGGAGGCCAGGGAGAGCGCCGCGTTCGCCGCTGCCGCCGACGCCGCGGGCACCCCGCACCTGGTCGACGTGGCGCACTGGGCCAGCGAGTGGCCGTGGCTGGCGGGCTGCGCCGACCGCCTGGTGACGGGACTGGCCGCGCGCGGCCGTACCGTGGACGCCCACGTGTCCACCACGCGCACCGACCCCTGGGCGCTGCGCGTCCCCAGTCGAGGAGAGTGACCCGGCGGATGCCCAAGGCCCCCGCGATCGACCAGCAGAAGCTGCTGGACCTGCAGGCCGTCGACATCCGGCTGGCTCAGCTCGCCCACCGGCGCGCCACCGTGCCCGAGCAGGCCGAGCTGGACTCCCTGCTCGCCGAGCGCCGCCGCGTCGGCGACGTGCTCGTGGCCGCCCGCGCCCTGGTGAGCGACGCCGAGCGCGCCGTCGCCAAGGCCGAGGCGGACGTGGCCCAGGTGCGCGACCGGGCCGCCCGCAACACCGCCCGGCTGACGGCCGGCAGCGGCAGCGCCAAGGACCTGCAGGGGCTGCAGCACGAGCTGGAGTCCCTGGGCCGCCGGCAGTCCGTCCTGGAGGACGCCGAGCTGGAGGCCATGGAGAAGCTGGAGCAGGCGCAGTTCGCGGCCGCCGAGCTGACCACCACCGACGGCGAGCTCGGCCAGCAGATCGAGGACGTCACCCGCCGGCGCGACGCGGTGCTGGAGGAGGTCGCCACCGAGGAGCGCGCCGCGCTGGCCCGCCGCCAGGCCATCGCCTCCGGCATCGAGCCCGCGCTCGTCGAGCTGTACGAGCGCACGCGCGCCCCCCGCGGCGGCGTGGGCGCGGCGCTGCTGCGCGGCCGGCGCTGCGAGGGGTGCCGCCTGGAGCTGAACGCCTCCGACCTGGGGGCGGTGCGCGCCTCGGCGGCCGACGACGTGGTCTTCTGCGAGGAGTGCGGGCGCATCCTCGTGCGCACCGGCGAGTCGGGTCTGTGAGCGGCGGCCGCCTGCTGCGCGTCGAGGCCGACGGCGGTTCGCGAGGCAACCCCGGCCCCGCCGGCTACGGGGCGCTCGTCAAGGACGCCGCGACCGGCGAGGTGCTCGCCGAGGTCGCCGAGGCCATCGGGCGCGCCACCAACAACGTCGCCGAGTACCGCGGGCTCGTGGCGGGGCTGCGGGCCGCCGCGGCGGTGGACCCGGACGCGCGCGTGCAGGTGCGCATGGACTCCAAGCTCGTCGTCGAGCAGATGTCCGGGCGCTGGCAGGTCAAGCACGCCGACATGCGCCGCCTCGCCGAGGAGGCGCGCGCCGTCCTGCCCGCGGACCGCGTGGACTACGGCTGGATCCCGCGGGCGCAGAACTCCCACGCGGACCGCCTGGCGAACGAGGCGATGGACGCTGCGGCCGCCGGCCGGCAGTGGCAGCGCGGCACCCCCGCCCCCGGTGGCGAACCCGCCCCCGCCGCGGCCCGGCCCGCGGACGGGGCCGGTGAGCCGCTGGACCTCGTGCTCGTGCGGCACGCCTCCACACCCCTGACCGAGCAGCGCCGCCTGTCCGGCCGCTACGGCGAGGACCCGGAGCTGTCCGGCGCCGGTCGCGAGGAGGCCCGCCGGGCCGCGGAGTGCGCCGAGGTGCGCGGCGCGGACGTCGTCATCACCTCCACCATGCGCCGTTCCCGGCAGACCGCCGAGGTCATCGCCGAGCACGTCGGCGCCCCGGTCCTGGTGGACCCGCAGTGGGACGAGACCGACTTCGGCGACTGGGACGGCTGCACCACGGCGGAGGTCGTCCAGCGCTGGCCCGCGGAGTTCGCCGCCTGGTCCGCCGACCCGACCGTGGCGCCGCCCGGCGGCGAACCGCTCGTGGCGGTCGAGCGCCGCGTGCGTGAGGCCGCGTCCGCGCTGCACGCCCGCTGGGCGGGCAAGCGCGTCGTGCTCGTCACCCACGGCGACCCGCTGCGGGCGCTGCTGCGCCAGTGCCTGGGGTGCGGTGCCGGCGCGCAGCGCCGCATCCGCGTGGACCCCGCCTCGCGCACGCTGCTGCGCCTGCACGGCGACGGCTCCAGCGAGGTCGTGGCCGTCAACCGGGTCTGACCCGAGGCCGGACGGGCACCGCGGCGGGCGTTGACAGTGCCGTCGCGGTACCCGAACCTGAGGACGCCGGCAGCGCCGGCGGCCGCCGGGCGAGCGGCACCGGCCCAGTCCGTCCTCGGGCGGGCCGGCGGTGGCGGGTATCGACGACGGCCCGCCCCCTCCCCACGTTGTTCAGCGAGGCGATCCCGGTGTCCGGCGACGACGACCGGACCAGAACAGCACGGAGGGTCCCATGGTGTTCACCCTGTTCCTCGTCCTCCTCGCCGTCGTGGCGGCGGTCGGTCTCGCGCGCCCGGGCCGCGCCCCGCGCGAGCGCCACCGCGGTGGCACCGGCTGGTCCGGCAGCGGCTCCGCTGACGGCGGCGGGTGGTCCGGCGGCTGGGGCGGCGACGGAGGCGGTGGGTGCGACAGCGGCGGAGGGGGCGGCGGAGGGGACTGACCCCCGCCGCCCCCGTCGGCCTCAGCCGAACAGGCGCTCCCCGCCCGCGGTGAGCCACCAGTTCTCCACCGCGAAGTCGGCCGGGTCGATCGTCCCGGTCTCCTGGGCGCGGTCGATGAGCAGCTGCCGGATCTCCGCCTGCTCGTCGTAGACGACGGGCGCTTCGGCGATGTGCGGGAACCCGCCGCCGCCGGAGCGGCGGTAGTTGTTGACCGCGACGACGAACTCCTGCTCGTCCGCGACGGGCGCGCCGTCCAGCGTCAGCGACGCCACGCGCGAGCCGGCCGGCTGCGAGAGGTCCAGCTCGTACTCCACGCCGGCGAGCTGGTCGAGGTTGTAGTCGGGGACCTCGCCGGTGGCCAGCGACTCCGGGTCCGCGGGGTTCCCCGGGGGAACGCTGGCGTAGTACTCCGCGGCCTTCTCCAGGTAGTCGCGCACCTGCGCCCCCGTCATCCGCACGGCCTGCAGCGTGTTGTCGTACACGTACAGCCCGGCGACGTCCTTGACGGTGACCTCGCCCTGAGGGAAGACCGCGGTGCGGCTGAACGGGGCGGCGATGGACAGCACCGGCAGGTCGGCGTCGGGCGTGCCGGCGATCGCCGCGCGCACCGTGTCGGTCTGCACCCGCTGGATGAAGTCGATGAGCGGGGTGTCCCGCCAGCGCGACCCGGTCGCCGGCAGCTCCTCGGTGGAGGTGGCGACGACCTGGTTGACGTAGTCGACGGTCTTGCGGTGCTCGTCGGCGATCACCTCGACGATCTCGGGGTCCTCGGGCACGTCGGCGGCCCGGACCTCCTGCACGTCGGCCCCAGCGAGGGAGTACTCGCCCTTCGTCTTGCGCAGCTCGAGCTGGCTGACGGTCACCGAGGCGCCCCAGCGGTACGGCTGGGTGACGAGGACGCGCTTGCCGGGGGTGGCGGTGGAGTCCACCCACGCCTCGGGCAGGTCGCGGTGGCTGTGCCCGGCGACGACGACGTCCACGCCCGCCACCTCGGCGGCGATGCGGTCGGTGACGTTCTCCGCGGGCAGGTCCTCCTCGCTGTAGGAGGACTCCCCGGAGCGGCCGGAGTGCGACAGGACGACCACCAGGTCGGCGCCGGCGGCCCTCATCCGCGGCACCTCCCGCTGGGCGGTGGCGACCATGTCCTCGAAGGTGAGCTCCCTCTCGACGTTCTGCTTGTCCCACACGGCCGAGCCGGGCGTGGTCAGGCCGAGGACGCCGACCGTGACCGGCTTGCCGCCGCCGGTGGGCTTCACGTCCCGCAGCACCCACGGCCGCAGGTACGGCGTCCCGGTGCGCTCGTCGATCACGTTGGCCCCGAGCAGGGGGGCGTCCAGGTCGAGGCGGTACTTCGCCAGGGTGTCCAGGCCGTAGTTGAACTCGTGGTTGCCGACGACCTGGGCGTCGATGCCGATGGCGTCGTACGCCTGCGCCATCGGGTGCTCGGTGCCGGTGGCGGTCACCGGCTCCTGGCGGGCGTAGTAGTACGTCAGCGGCGTGCCCTGGATGGCGTCGCCGTTGTCGACGACCAGCGTGGAGTCGGCGCCGCGCTCGGCGCGCACCCGGTCCACGGCCGTGGACACGCGCGCCAGGCCGAGGCCCTGGCCCTCGGCGTACGGCGCGCCCGCGAAGTAGTCCCAGTCCAGGACGTGCCCGTGCACGTCCGTCATGGACACCAGGGTGATGGACGGGGGGACGGGGGCCGCGGCGGCGGCGCCGGCGCCCGCGGTGGCGCCCAGGCCGACCAGCAGGCCGGTGGCGCTGAGGGCGGCGGCCGTGCGGGTGCGGCCGCGGCGCCCGGAGGTGGGGGGAAGCTGCATGGGGCCACTCCACCGCCCTCGGGTGTCCAGCAGGTGACGCAGGGGTGTCGCACCGGTCACGCCGGCCCCACGCGTCACGGCGCCTGGACCTCCAGGGTCCACGTCGCCCCGGGCCGCGCCGGCTCCAGCAGCTTCGCGGCGAACGCCTCGCCCGCGGCGTCCAGCAGGTGGCCGGGGGTGCGCGGCGGCCGGCCCGGGCGGGTCAGCAGGTGCCGGGCGAGCAGGCCGCGGGTGTGCTTGGCGGCGTGCGAGACGACCTTCCCGCCGCGCAGGACCCGCACCGCCACCGTGCGCTCCGCGGTCGCCGCGTCCGGCAACCACGCGGCGGCGTAGGCGGCCGAGCGGCAGTCCACGACGACCCCGGACGGGGCCAGCGCCGCGGTCAGGCGGGGGCGCCAGAACGTCGCCAGCGGGCCGATCCCGGGCAGGTCGGTGCCCATCGACAGCCGGTAGCCGGGCACCCGGTCGCGCGGGCGCAGCACGCCCCACAGCGCGGAGACCACCAGCACCCGTCGCGCGGCGGGCGCCGGCAGCGACGGCAGGTCCAGGGCGTCGAAGAGGACGCCGGTGTACACGCGAGCGGCGGGAGCGGCGGGCCGGCCGCGCAGCGTCGTGTTGGCGCGCACCGCTTCCGCCAGGCTCGCCCCGGCCCCCAGCAGAGCCGGTGCGTCGGGCCGTGACGAGACCTCCACCAGGGCGTCGAGGACCTGCTCGCGGGCCGCCGTCAGCTCCGGGGCCGTCAGCGCCTCCAGCCGCACGGGGGCGCCGCGCGCCGGGCCCGCCCACTTCGACTCCGACGGGGGCAGCAGCACGAGCACGAGGGGGCAGCTTAGGGCGGCAGGCGGGCGCCCGCGCCGCCCCGGTTGTCGGCACCCTCGGGCCCGGCTGCGGTCCTGGAAGCCGGTCCGGGCCGGAGGCCCGTGCGGGCAGCACCGCGCGAGCGCCACCGCGCCGCCCGTCCCCGCCGATGCGTCGGTGTCCCCCCAGAGGAGTGCGTGCATGAGCCGGCCCACCCGCGTCGCGCGGACCCTGCAGGAGCTCCTCGAGCGGGACCGGGCGCTGGCGACGCTGGTCGAGCGGTCCCTGCGCACCGCCCGGTCCCGCACGGAGGGGACCCTGGACCCGGACCTCCTCGACGCGCTGGACTGGCCGCAGGACCTCGACGGCTGCTACCGCTACCTCGAGGGGTTCGTCCGCTGGATCCCGCAGCAGAGCGACTCGCCGGCCTGGGCCTCCTCGGCGCCGCAGCGCAGGTGCGCCCAGGAGGTCCTGGAGCCGTTCCTGAAGAACGCCCCCGAGTACACCGTCGAGGAGCGCATCGGCGCCGGGCGGCCCAACCAGCCCAGCGGGTGGCTGACGTCCAACCAGTTCTCCGCGCGCGCGCTGAACCCCGGCCTGCGCCCGATCGCCGAACCGACGGACGACCTGGCGGTCACCTCCCCGGCGGACTGCCTCTTCCAGCACCCCTACGGCATCGACGGCGAGTCGAACATCCCGGCCACGACCGTCGAGGGCACCCACCGCTACGGCAACGTCGAGCAGCTCGGTCGACCTCTCCGCGGTGCCCGGCACGCACGTCGCCAGGGCGAGGAGTTCGGCTACTTCGCGTTCGGCGGCTCCGACACCATCCTCCTGTTCCAGGAGGGCGTCGACGTCGAGATCGGCACCAGCGGCGGGCTGCGCCGGGTGGGGACGCCGGTGGGGCGCTGCCGTCCCCGGAGCTGACCCGCTCCCGGCCCGCGCGGCCCCGAGGCGGCCGCGGGTGCCGGCCACGCTCCCGGGAGCGCTACCCTCGTGGTGGACGAGTCGGCCGGGCGGTCGCGTCGGCCCGGGCGACCGGGCCGCCGAGGAAAGTCCGGACTCCACAGGGCAGGGTGGTGGGTAACGCCCACCCGGGGTGACCCGCGGGACAGTGCCACAGAAAGCAGACCGCCTCCCCGGCGCGAGCCGGGGCGGTAAGGGTGAAACGGTGGTGCAAGAGACCACCAGCGCACCGGGTGACCGGTGCGGCTCGGCAAACCCCACCCGGAGCAAGACCAGACAGGCAGCGTTCGAGGGCGGCCCGCCCGAGCTGCCGGGTAGGTCGCTTGAGGCGCGCGGCGACGCGCGTCCTAGAGGGATGGCCGCCGCCCGCGGCGGGTCTGCGGACCCGCCGCGGGGCACAGGATCCGGCTTACAGGCCGGCTCGTCCGCCCCCGGGCCCGCTCACAGCGAACCCAGGGACCAGCCCGCCACCTCGCTGATGCGGCCGCGCCACAGCAGGCCCTCCGCGATGCGCTGCGTCCCGTCGATCTGGGCGCTCGCCAGGTGCAGGAAGTCGTGGTGCGGGGGCTCGCCGGCGGAGCGCTGGCGGTCCACCGCGCGGAACAGGCGCTGGACGTCCTCGCCGACCTGCCGACCACCGGGACCGCCCCGGGCGGCGCGCTCCACGAACTGCTGCAGCCAGCGGTCGCGGCCGATGAGCGTTCCGGAGACGACCTGGCCCCCCGCGAAGAGGGTGATGTCCAGGACCATGCCTTGGTCCGCCATGGCGGCCAGCCGCTCCAGGACGGCGTCGCCGCCGATGTCGAGGATCTCCTGCACGTCGTGATCGTCGGGCACGGCGTCAGCCTAGGCCGTCGTCGACGCCGGCGGCGTCGCGGTGCGCGCGCCACACCTGCCGCAGCCGCGGGGTGGCCGGCTCCGGGGAGGCGCCGCACACCAGCTCGTGCAGCAGGCGGGCACCCACCTGGCCGGGGTCGTCCCCGGCCGGCTCGGCGCGACCGTCGCGCACCCGCCAGCGGTCCGCCACCGGCACGGCCGGCGCCAGCACCGCCTCCTTGGCCAGGCGCACGACCTCGCCGTCGGCGCGCCGGTAGACGTGCACCACGCCCGCGCAGCGCGGGCAGTCCTCCTCGGTGAACGGCCGGGCGGCGGCGATCCGGGCCACCCGCGCCAGGTGCCGCAGCACCTCGCCGGAGTGCTGGCCCAGCGTCGGCGGCAGCCCCGCACCGCCGCCCACCGGCTCGGGCTCCGGTTCCGGCTCCGGCCGGTGCGCGGGGGAGAAGCGGGCGGTGCACCCGGCGCACACGCGCACGCGCACGCCGAGCCGCTCCTGCTCGCCGACGTCCTCCGTGCCGCCGCAGAACGCGCAGAGGTCGGCGGCGTCGGGTTCCAGCACGGTCCGCGACGCCAGGGGGTCGTCCTCGCTCACGGCGTCAGCGTGCCAGCCCGTCCCGACAGCACCGGACCCGGCGTCAGCCGCGCAGCGCGGGGACGACCTCGCGCTCGAACAGCTCGACGCCGCTGGTGTCGGTGGCCGCCTCGGGGAAGTACAGGATCGGGTAGGTCATGCCCGCCTCGACGACCGGCTTCAGCTTCTCCACGATCTGCTCGGGGGTGCCCACCCCCGGCAGGTGCCGGGCGACCGAGCCCATCTCCCGCTCGGCGGCCTCGGCGCCGACGTGCCGCTCCAGCACCGCGCGCCGCTCGGCGAGGCGCTCGGCGACCTCCGCCTCGTCCCGGCCGATCGCGACGTTGTAGTTGGCGCTGCGCACGATGGAGCCGAAGTCGGTGCCCACCTCGCGGCAGTGCTCCTCGAGCACCCGCGACTTGTGCGTGAACCCCTCCAGCGTGCCGTCGAAGTTGGTGCACTGCGCCCACCGCGCCGCGTACCGCAGCGTCTTGCGCTCGCCGCCACCGGCGATCCACAGCGGGATGCCGCCCTCCTGCAGCGGCAGCGGCCGCACGATCGCGCCGTCGGTGCTGTAGTGCTCGCCGGCGAAGGTGGACACGCCCTCCGTCCACGCCTGCCGCATGATCTGCACGCCCTCGGCCAGGCGGGCCAGGCGGTCGCCGGCGGCGGGGAAGCCGTAGCCGTAGGCGCGCCACTCGTGCTCGTACCAGCCGGCGCCGATGCCCATCTCCACCCGGCCGCCCGAGACGACGTCGACCGTGGCGGCGACCTTCGCCAGGTACGCGGGGTTGCGGTAGCTCATGCACGTGCACATCTGGCCCAGGCGCACCCGGTCCGTGGCCGCGGCGAACGCGGCCATCAGCGTCCACGCCTCGTGGGTCGCCTCCTCCGTGGGCTCGGGCACGGTGTGGAAGTGGTCGAAGACCCAGATCGACTCCCACACGTCCCCGGCGTCGGCGCGCTGCGCCAGCGAGCGCATCGCCGGCCAGTGCTCGGCGGGGTCGAGCCCCACCAGGTCGTGCTTCCAGCCCTGGGGCACGAAGAGTCCGAACCGCAGCGTCGCGTCGCTCATGGCGCGACCCTAGTGCCCCGGGCCACCACCCGGTCCGCGCCGCGCGGGCTCACTCCCGGGCGCGGGAGGCCGCCAGCGAGGCGG
The DNA here is from genome assembly GCF_037154035.1 of Kineococcus sp. G2. NCBI lineage: Bacteria > Bacillati > Actinomycetota > Actinomycetes > Kineosporiales > Kineosporiaceae > Kineococcus > Kineococcus sp. G2. The sequence continues at coordinate 90,276 of NZ_JBBBEM010000008.1, forward strand.
CACCGATGATGCCGGCGTCGTTGCGCAGCGCGGCCGGCACGATGGGCGTGCGCAGGTCCAGCAGCGGCAGGAACTTCTCGTGCTTCTTGCTCACCCCGCCGCCGACGACGATGAGGTCCGGCCACAGCAGGTCCTCCAGGTGCGAGTAGTACCGCTGCAGCCGCTTGGCCCACTGCTGCCAGGACAGGTCGTGGCGCTCGCGGGCGGAGTCGGCGGCCTTCTTCTCCGCGTCGTGGCCACCGATCTCCAGGTGGCCCAGCTCGGTGTTCGGCACGAGCGTGCCGTCGACGATGAGCGCGCTGCCGATGCCGGTGCCCAGCGTGGTGACGACCACCACGCCCCGCACGCCCTTGGCGGCGCCGAAGGCGGCCTCGGCGTACCCGGCGGCGTCGGCGTCGTTGACCACCAGCACGGGCCTGCCCAGCGCGTCGGAGAACAGCGCCTCGGCGTCCGCGCCGATCCACGAGGGGTCCACGTTGGCGGCCGTGCGGGTGATGCCGTGCTGCACCACCGCGGGGAACGTGATGCCCACCGGCACGTCCGGGCCGGCCTCGAAGCCGGCCAGGACCTGGGCGACCACCGGTGCCACGGCGGACGGGGTGGCCGGCTGCGGGGTCGCCAGGCGCACGCGCTCGGCGGTGAACTCCCCGGCGGTCAGGTCCACCGGGGCGGCCTTGATGCCGGAGCCGCCGATGTCCACGCCCAGGGCCCTGGCCGGCCGGGCCGGGCTGGACGTCTCGGGCAGGCCGCTGCTGGACTCCGTGGGGGTGCTCACGCGCCGAGCCTAGGGAAACGCCGCCGCCGCGTCTCGCGGACGCGGCGGTGGCGCGTCAGCGGACGGCGCGCGCGGACCCCTCCCTGGGCATGACGATCCACAGGACCAGGTACACGAGGACCTGCGTGCCGGGCAGGACCAGCGACAGCAGGAACAGCAGTCGCACCAGGGTGGGGGACAGGCCGAAGCGGTGCGCGAGACCGGCGCACACGCCGGCGATCACCTTGCCGCGGGCGGGGCGGACCAGGCCGTTCACGTCGGGCTCCTCTCGTCGGGGTCTGCCCCGCTCAACGCGCGCGGCCGCCCGCGGGTGCCCGCCGGCGACCGGCTCAGGGCAGGGTGAGCACCTCCGCGCCGGTGTCGGTGACGACGATCGTGTGCTCGAACTGGGCGGTGCGCCGGCGGTCCCTCGTCACGACCGTCCACCCGTCCTCCCACATGTCCCACTCGTGGGTGCCGAGGGTGAGCATCGGCTCGATGGTGAAGACCATCCCCGGCTCCATGACGGTGGCGTGCTCGGGGGCGGCGTCGTAGTGCGGCACGACGAGGCCGGAGTGGAACGCCGGGCCCACGCCGTGGCCGGTGAAGTCGCGCACCACGCCGTAGCCGAAGCGCTTGGCGTAGGCCTCGATGACGCGGCCGATCACGTTGATCGCCCGGCCGGGGGCGACCGCCTTGATGCCGCGCCGGGTGGCCTCGCGGGTGCGCTCGACCAGCAGCCGGGACTGCTCGTCGACCTCGCCGACGAGGTAGGTGGCGTTGTTGTCGCCGTGCACGCCGTCCAGGTACGCGGTGACGTCGAGGTTCACGATGTCGCCGTCGCGCAGCACCGTGGAGTCCGGGATGCCGTGGCAGATGACCTCGTTGACGCTGGAGCACAGCGACTTGGGGAAGTTCCGGTACCCCAGCGTGGAGGGGTAGGCGCCGTGGTCGCAGAGGTACTCGTGGCAGACCCGGTCCAGCTCGTCGGTGGTGACGCCCGGGGCGATGCGCTTCGCGGCCTCCTCCATCGCCCGCGCCGCCAGTCGGCCGGCGCGCCGCACGCGCTCCACCGTCTCGGGGTCCAGCACGTGCGGGCCGGTGTAGGGGGTGGGCGCGGGCTTGTCCACGTACTCCGGTCGCGGGATCGACGCCGGCACCGGCCTGCGCGGGCCCACCGTCCCGGGGACGAGGTCGCCGAGGGGCGCCGTGGTGCCGGGGGCGGTGGTGCCGGAGCTCATGCCGCGAGTCTAGGTCGGGTGCGCCGGCGGCCCGCAGGGGCGAGGATGGCGCCGTGAGCGCAGGACCGTACTTCTACGACACGCGCACCGGCGAGGTGCACGACGCCGAGCACCGCGGCCCCGGCAAGTACCTCCTGGGGCCCTACGCCACGCGCGAGGAGGCGGCGCGCGCGCCGGAGCTGGCGAGAGCGCGCACCGAGGCGGAGGACCGCCGGGACGAGGAGGAGGACGACTGGTGACCCACCCGGCGCCACCGCGCACCCACCGCCGGGTGCACGGGCGGGTCCGCCGTGGGGTGGATGCCGCGGGCACCCGGCCGCGGGCAGGATCGTTGCGCCGGTGCGGCTCCTAGGATGAGCCGCGCGTGGTGGCAGTCGAGGACGAGGGGAACCGCCTGATGTCGGAGTCGCTGGACCTGAGCAAGCCGCTGACGCCGCCCGCGGCGCCGGCGCCGGCCGCGAGCGACCTGAACCTGACGCCCCCGGCCCCGGTGCCCGTCGTCGCCGACGAGCAGGCCGAGAGCATGATCCCGCTGGACGAGTCCACGCGCGCGGAGCTGGCCCGCAAGGCGCAGGCCTTCGTCGCGGACCTCGCCGAGCAGGACCCGCGCAGCCCCGCCTTCGCCAAGCGCGTCGACGACATCACGCGCATGGGGGAGCAGGAGGTGCGCGCCTCGGCGCAGGTGTCCAACCGGATGCTCGAGCGCCCGGCGTCCTCCCTGGCCGGGGCGAAGGGGCAGAAGGCCTCCGGCCCGGGCGCGGACGCGCAGGTCAAGGTCGCCAACACGCTGCTGGACCTGCGCCGCACGGTCACCGAGCTGGACCCGGGCCGCGCCGACCTCAAGGGCGCGAAGAAGATCCTCGGGATCATCCCCATGGGCAACAGGATCCAGCGCTACTTCGAGCGGTACCAGGACGCGCAGTCCCAGCTCGACGCCATCATCAAGGCCCTGGCCAGCGGCCAGGACGAGCTGCGCAAGGACAACGCCTCCATCGAGTCCGAGAAGCAGCACCTGTGGACCACGATGGGCAAGCTCACCGAGTACGCCACCCTCGCCAAGGCGCTGGACGAGGCCACGGTCGCCAAGGTCGAGGAGCTGCGGGTGACGAACCCGCAGGCCGCGGAGGCGCTCACCGCGGACGCGCTGTTCCCCATCCGCCAGCGCCACCAGGACCTGCTGACCCAGCTGGCCGTCAGCGTGCAGGGCTACCTGGCGCTGGACCTGGTGCGCAAGAACAACATCGAGCTCATCAAGGGCGTCGACCGCGCGCAGACCACCACGGTCGCCGCGCTGCGCACCGCCGTCGTCGTCGCGCAGGCCCTGGCCAACCAGCGGCTCGTGCTGGACCAGATCAACGCCCTGAACACCACGACGAACAACATGATCCTGTCGACGTCGGAGATGCTGAAGCAGCAGACCGCGCAGATCCACCAGCAGGCCGCCAGCGCCACGGTGGACGTCGCCACGCTGCAGAAGGCGTTCGACAACGTCTTCGCCACCATGGACGCCATCGACACCTTCAAGCAGCGGGCCGTGGAGAGCATGGCGACCACCGTCGACGCCCTGGAGGGGCAGGTGCACCGCTCCCGCTCGTACCTGGAGCGGGCGCGCAACGCCGAGGGCGACGGCTCCGGCCCTGCGCTGCCGGGGCCGGGGCGGTGAGCGAGGTGGCCGAGCGCGCCCCGCGCGCCCTGCGGGCCCGCACGCGCGGCGGCGACGCGGTGGTGCGCCGGCGCGGTGGCCCGGCCCAGGCGCCGCCGGAGGTCGTCTCCCGGCGCCTGCGCAGCCGCACCTGGCGCGCGGCGAACTCGTGGTGGCTGGCGATCCCCGCGGTGGGGCTGCCCTGGCTGGCGTTCCTCTACATGGGGCTGCGCGCTCGCCGGCCGCAGTGGGTGCTGGCGGCGCTGGGGTACCTGCTCGCCGCCGGCGGCGCGGCGACGCTCGTCGCGATGGACGGACTGCTGCTCGGCGTGCTCGGCTGGCTCCTGGTCGCCGGCACGTGGGGGACGGGACTGGTGCACTCGATCATGGCGAACTCCCGATGGCTGCGCGTCAAGGCCGCCTTCACCGGTGAGCGCGAGGCGCTGGAGCAGGCCCCGCCCGCCCCGGTCGAGCCGTCGCCACCGGCCGACCCCGTGCAGGCGATGCGGGCGCGGCTGCGCGAGACGGTGCAGCGCGCCAACCGCGCCGGCGGGCGCCTGCCCGACGGGGCCGTGCCCGCCGTGCGCGACGTGGACGACGTGCTGCGCCCCGTCCTGGAGCACGTCGCCCGCCGCGGCGCCGGGGCCGAGGAGCTGCACAACCTCGAGGCCATCGTCACCGAGTACCTGCCCGCGGCCCTGGAGCGCTACCTGGACCTGCCGGAGGAGTACGCGCTGAACCACCGCGGCCCCTCGGGCACCACGCCCGCCGAGGAGCTGCTCCACCAGCTCGGGCTGCTGCTGGAGGGCGCCCGCGAGCTGCAGCGGGCCGTGCACGACCACGACGCGCGCCTGCTGCACGAGCAGGGCCGCTTCCTGGACGCGAAGTTCCGCCGCTCGGACCTGGACCTGTAGGAGGCGTCGTGGGGGTCGACCTGGGCAAGGGCGGGGCGCTGCCCCCCGAACAGCCGCGCGAGGGCGCCGCCCCCGCCGCCCCCGGTGCCCCGCCGGGTGCGGGCGCCGCCGTCCCCGTGCGCTCGACGCCGCCCCCGGCGCCGTTCCGCCCCCGGCCCCCCTCCGCGCCGGCGCCCTTCCCGCCGCCCTTCGCGCCGCGGGGCGCACGGCGCGGCGGGGGCGCACGTCGGGCGCGGAACGCCGAGGTGGCGCGGACGGCGTGCAGCCCCGACGACGCCGAGGCCCGCGAGCTGGAGGCCCTCGGCGTCGACGAGTCCCGGCTCACCCCGCTGGGCGCGACCCTGCCGAGGGTGGGGTTCGTGCCGGACCCGGTGCTGCAGGCGGTGCGCTTCGCCTGGATGGGCTTGTGGATCACGCTCTTCGCCGTCAGCTGGGGCGCCCTGGCCATGGTGGTGATGTTCGCCTGGATCGGCGCGAACGCCGCCTACGAGTCGCACAAGAAGGAGCTGCGCCGCCGCCGCAAGCGGGAGATGCGCGCGCTGCGCGAGGAGATGGCCGCGCAGCGCCGCGCGGTGCCGCCGCCCCCGGCCGGGCCCGCCGCCCCGCTGCCCCCCGGCGCGGTGGCGGGCCGGCCCGCACCGGCACCCGTGCCGCCGCGGCCCTTCCCCGAGCGCCGCGTCCCGGACGCCGTGCCGCCCGTCTCCGACGCCGAGCGCGCGCTCATCGCCACCGTGCACCGCGCCGACACCAGCGGCCGCTTCGAGCGGGCCGACGTCGTCCTCGTGCACGAGGTCGCCGAGCTGCTCGGGCCGCTGCTGCTGCGGGTGGCCGAGCGCGGAGCGGACCCGCGGGTGCGTCACGACCTGGAGACGCTGGCCGCCGAGCACCTGCCCCGCACCGTCGAGGACTACCTCGCGCTGCCCGCGGACTACGCCCGCGAGCACCGCACACCCGCGGGCACCACGCCCGCCGAGGAGCTGCGCAAGCAGCTGCACCTGCTCCTGGAGGGCGCCCGGCGGCTGCGCGACGCCGTGCACGACGCCGACGCGGAGCGCCAGCAGCAGCAGAGCCGCTTCCTGGAGGCGAAGTTCCGCCGCAGCGAGCTGGACCTGTGACCCCGGCCGACGGGCGCCGGGGCGCGGACGGGAGGAGCCGGACGTGACGCTCGACGTGCAACTGGTCGGAACGACCACGCAGATGGCCGTCGTCACCCTGCGGCCGGGGCAGGTGGTGTACGCCGAGGCGGGCAAGTTCCTGTTCTCCTCCGGCGACGTGACGATGGAGACGAAGCTGTCCGCCCCCGGCGAGAAGGGCGGCGAGGGCGGGCTCGGCGGCCTGCTGCGCGGCGCGGTCGGCGCGGGCAAGCGGGTGCTGGCGGGGGAGTCGTTCGCCTTCCAGCACTTCACCACCCCCGGCGGCGACGGGCTGCTCGGGCTGGCCGGCGTGCTGCCCGGTGAGATGCGCCACCTCGAGCTCGACGGCTCGACCACCTGGTTCGCCGAGAAGGACGCCTTCGTCGCCGCCGAGGCGGGGGTGCGCTTCGACATCGCCTTCTCCGGCCTGGGGCAGGGCCTCATGGGCGGCGAGGGCTTCGTCCTGGAGAGGTTCTCCGGGCGCGGCTCGCTGCTCATCGCCGGCGCCGGCGACTTCATCGACCTCAACCCCGCCGACTACGGCGGCACGGTCCGGGTGGACACCGGCTGCGTCGTCGCCTGGGACGACCGCATCGAGTACAGCGTGGAGAGCGTGGGCCGGCTGAACCGGCAGGGCGTCATGAGCGCCGTCTTCGGCGGCGAGGGGCTGACGCTGGCCACGCTGCGCGGCAACGGCCGCGTCATCCTGCAGTCCGTGACCATCGAGGGCTTCGCCAAGGCGCTCGCCAAGAACGCCGTCAAACCCGACCAGCAGGGCCTCGGCGCCATCGGCGGGCTGTTCTCCGGCTCGCGCGGCTGACGCCGGCACCACCGCCGGGGCCCGGCGGAACCCGCGCGCCCCCCGCGCGCGTTCACCCGGCGCGGGCAGCGCCCGCACCACGCAGGACCGAGCACGAACCGAAGCACGACCCGAAGCAGACCGACGAAACGGAGCGCACACCATGGGCGTCAGCCTCAGCAAGGGCGGCAACGTCTCCCTCACCAAGGAGGCGCCGGGCATGACCCGGGCCGTCATCGGGCTCGGCTGGGACGCGAACAGCTTCACCGGCTCGGACTTCGACCTCGACGCCCAGGCGATCATGGTCGGCCCGAACGGCAAGGTCCCGAACGACGGCTACTTCGTCTTCTTCAACCAGCTGAAGTCCCCCGAGGGGTCCGTGGAGCACACCGGCGACAACCGCACCGGTGAGGGCGACGGCGACGACGAGAAGATCAACGTCGACCTCTCCCGCATCCCCGCCGAGATCGACAAGGTCGTCTTCACCGTCGCCATCTACGACGCCGACACCCGCCAGCAGTCCTTCGGCCAGGTGCGCAACGCGTTCATCCGCGTCGTGAACGCCGAGGGCGGCACCGAGGTCGCCCGCTACGACCTCTCCGAGGACGCCTCCACCGAGACCGCGATGGTCTTCGGCGAGCTGTACCGCAACGGCGCGGACTGGAAGTTCCGCGCCGTCGGGCAGGGCTACGCCAACGGCCTGCGCGGCATCGCGACCGACTTCGGCGTCAGCGTCTGACGTCGCCCCGCCCCGGTCGGCGGGACACCGCCGCGCGGCCCCGTGCCGCGCGGCGGTTCGCCGTGCGCCGCCGCTCCTGAGAAGGTGCGGTGTCCGGCCCGCGCCACGGGCCCGAACGAACAGGAAGCAGACGCGTGATCCTCAAGACCTACGGCTGGTCGTTCGCCGTGACGATCGTCGGGCTCGTGCTGGCCGCCTGGTACGGCCTGTCGGCCCACCTGGGCATCTTCCAGGCGCTGCTGCTGGTGGCGATCCTCTGCGTCCTGGAGATCAGCCTCTCCTTCGACAACGCCGTCGTGAACGCGACGGTGCTGGAGAGGATGAGCGACTTCTGGCAGAAGATCTTCCTCAGCGTCGGCATCATCATCGCCGTCTTCGGCATGCGGCTCGTCTTCCCGATCATCCTGGTCAGCGTCACCGCCGGTCTCGGGCCGGTCGAGACGGTCGAGCTGGCCCTGCAGGGCGGTGACCCGGAGGAACCGGGCACCTACGGCTACGCCCTCAACGAGGCCCACCCGACGATCGCGGCGTTCGGCGGGATGTTCCTCATGATGCTCTTCCTCAACTTCCTCTTCGGGGAGAAGGAGAACCACTGGCTCAAGCCGCTGGAGCGCCTGGGCGACCGGATCGGCCGCCTGGAGGCCGTGCAGGTCATCGTCGCCGGGGCCGTCCTGCTCGTCGCCGCCGAGACCTTCGCCGCCGAGCACGAGAGCACCGTCCTGGCGTCCGGCCTCGCCGGCATCCTCACCTACCTGCTGGTCAACGGCCTCGGTGAGCTCTTCAACGTCGAGGACCACCTCGAGCACGGCGAGGGCCGTGAGGAGGCCGAGCGCGGCACCCCCGTGGAGGGCGGCGGCGCGCCCGTGCCCGGCCAGGGCGGCACCAGCACCACCGGTGGTGGCGGTGCGGCCGGCCCGAGCGGGCCGGCGAGGGCGACCGGCAAGGCGGCGTTCTTCCTGTTCCTGTACCTGGAGGTCCTGGACGCCTCCTTCTCCTTCGACGGCGTCATCGGCGCGTTCGCCATCACCTCCGACCCCATCATCATCGCGATCGGCCTGGGCGTGGGCGCCATGTACATCCGGTCCATGACGGTGCACCTGGTGCGCGAGGGCACGCTCGCGCAGTACCCGTACCTGGAGAACGGCGCCCTCTGGGCCATCGGCGCCCTGTCGGTCATCCTGATCATCAGCATCGAGGTGCACGTCCCCGAGGTGGTCACCGGCCTCATCGGCCTGGCCTTCATCGTGGCGGCCCTCATCAGCTCCATCGTGCGCAACCGGCGCCACCCCGAGGAGGCGCACGTGGAGGCGCACGCCGCGGCGAGCTGACGCGGCGGGACGGCGCAGGGGCCGGGGCGGTGGGCCGGGACGGGTGGTGAGCGCGGAGGAGGACCAGGTGGCGGGCGGGAGTCGGCCGGCCGAGGTGGTGCACAACTTCCTGGGCCGGCCCGGGCCGAGGCGCAGCGATCGCACGCTGGCCGACCACCTGGCGCCGCGACCGGTCCCCGCGGCCACCCCCTCGCCCGTGCCGCGCCCCGCCCCGGCCCCCGCGCCGCCCCGGCCGGCCCCGACGCCCGTCGAGGTGCCGGCCGCGTCGCCGCCACCGCCCGCGTCGCCGCCGCCCGCGGCCGCCCCGCCGAGCGCGTCGCAGCCCGCGGCGGTGGGCACCGCCCGCACCTCCGAGAGGGTCGTCGTCCTCGACGACGACAACCCCTCGGTGCGGGTGCCGGCCGCCGAGCGCGGCACCGGCACGCTGCGCGTGCAGCTGGAGTGGGAACCGCTCGTCACCGCCTCCGGGCTGCAGCGCTCCACCGACCTGCACCTGGGGTGCCTGTGGGAGACCCGCGACCGCCGCAGCGGCCTCGTGCAGTCCCACGGCGAGCTCCTCACCGCCCCCGGGTACGGTGCGCGCCAGGTGCTCCGGCTGGGGGCCCGCGGCGCGCAGGGGGAGGAGCTGCTCGTGGACACCCGCCACCTGGACCTGCTGCGCCGGGTGGTGCTGTACCTGTACACCGGCCGCCCCTCGCCGCCCGACTACCCGGCGCTCGCCCCGCACGTGACGCTGCGCCGCCGCGACGGGGCGCGCCTGCAGGCGTGGGCCACCGGTGCACCCGCCGGTGCGCGCACCTGCGCGCTGCTGTCCGTCCACGACGTGGCCGGTGAGCTCGTGGTGCGCCGGGAGAACGAGTACTTCACCGGACCGCAGCGCGAGGTGGCCGAGGCCTACGGCTTCGACGACCTGACGTGGGGCCCCGACGGCACCGTGCCGCGGCACGCCTGAACGGCCGTCCGCCGGCGCCACCGGGCCCGGCGGCGAGGAACGACGCACCGCGAGAGCGCACGAGAGGAGCAGGCACGTGGTCGACCTGAGCAAGGGGCAGAGGCTGTCGCTGAGCAAGGAGGGCGGGGGTTCGCTCACCCGCGTCTCCATGGGCCTGGGCTGGGACGCCGTCGCCAAGGGGTTCCTCGGGCGGAAGAAGTCCATCGACGTCGACCTGGACGCCTCCTGCCTGATGTTCGACGCCACCGGGAAGCTGGTGGACACCGTCTGGTTCCAGCAGCTGCGCAGCAAGGACGGGTCCGTGACCCACACCGGCGACAACCTCACCGGCGAGGGGGAGGGCGACGACGAGGTGATCCTCGTGGACCTGCCCGCGGTGCCCGCGCAGGTGGCCGCGCTCGTGTTCACCGTCAACAGCTTCACCGGCCAGGACTTCTCCTCCGTCGAGAACGCCTACTGCCGGCTGCTGGACAGCGCGCAGCCGCGCGCCGTCGAGCTGGCCCGCTACCGGCTCACCGGGTCCGGCAACCACACCGCCCAGGTCATGGCCAAGCTCACCCGCGACGGGGCCGGGTGGGCGATGACCGCCATCGGCCAGCCCGCCTCCGGCCGCACCTTCCGCGACCTCCTGCCGGCGATCACCCCGCACCTCTGAGCCGGCCCCCGCCCGCAGACCCCGCCCACCTCCGCAGACCGACGGGAGGAGGAGCGCCGCCGTGCGCCACTTCGCCGAGCTCGACCCCGCGCGCACCGCGGCGCTCTTCCTGCACCCCCCGCAGCCGGTGGACCTGGCCGCCCAGCGCGACGAGCTCGCGGTCGCGCTGGGCGCCACGCTCTACTGCCCGGCCACGCGCCAGCGCCTGGCCGGCGACCTGCTGCGCCTGGCCCGCCGCGGCGTGCGCAGCGCCGTCGCGTGCCTGGAGGACTCGGTGCCCGACGACCTCGTCGGCCGGGCGGAGGACACGCTGGTGCGGGAGCTGGCGGACCTGGCCGGGCGCCCGGAGTGGGCCGGCGACCCGCCGCTGATGCTGTTCCTGCGCGCGCGCACCCCCGAGCAGCTCCTCTCCGTCGTCGAGCGCAGCGGTGTCGGCGTGGACTGCCTGCAGGGCTTCGTGCTGCCGAAGTTCGGCGGCACCGGCCAGCCGGACCCGCGGGACTGGATGGCGGCCGTGCGCCGGGCCTCCGACCTCGCGGGCCGGCGGCTGTGGGCGATGCCCGTGCTGGAGAGCCGGGACGTGGCCCACCTGGACACCCGCCGCGAGGCGCTGTTCGGCGTGCGCGCCGTCCTCGACGAGCACCGCGACCTCGTGCTGGCCGTGCGCACCGGAGCCACCGACCTGTCCGCCGCCTACGGGCTGCGCCGACCGCGCGGGGCCACCGTGTGGGACGTGCGGGTCGTCGCCGACGTCCTCGGCGACGTCATCAACGTGCTCGGCCGCGCCGACGGCAGCGGGTACCCCATCACCGCGCCGGTGTGGGAGCACTTCACCTCCGGCGCCCGCGTCTTCCGCACCACCCTGTCCGCCGGGCCGTTCGCCGGCTCCGGTGCGGAGGAGCTGCGCGAGCAGCTCATCGCCGAGGACCTCGACGGGCTGGTGCGCGAGCTGGAGCTGGACCGGGTCAACGGCCTGCAGGGCAAGACCGTCATCCACCCCTCGCACGTCGCCGTCGTGCACGCGGTGTCCGTGGTCACCCACGAGGACTTCTGCGACGCCTCCGACGTCCTGGCGCAGTCCGCCGGCGGCGTCATGGCCTCCAGCTACCGCAACAAGATGAACGAGGCCGGCCCGCACCGGCCGTGGGCCGAGCGGGTCCTGGCCCGCGCCCGCGCCTTCGGCGTCGCCCGCCCCGAGGTGTCGTACGCGCACCTGCTGCAGGCGCAGGACGAGGCCTGGCACGCGTTCGCCCAGCCGGGGGACGAGCCCGCCGCAGCCGGCTCCGGCTCCGGCTCCGGCTCCGGTGCGGCGGTGGGCCGGTGAGGACGGCGAGCGACTGGAGCGGCACCTGGGTGCAGGAGCGGCTGGGAGTGCGGCTGGACGGCCCGCCCGGCGCCGACGGCCTGCACGTGCGCGACCTGCTGGGCCTGGCGCTGCGGCGCAACCCCCGCCGGGCCCACCTGCTCGTCTCGACGGTGCTGGGCAAGCACGTGCCCACCGACGCGCGCCTGGTGCGGGCCGCGGGCCTGCGCCTGGGGGCGCTCGTCGCGCACGCCCTGGGGGCGCCGGCCGGTGCGGGCGCGGACGCGGCCACCTGGCGCGCCGCGCTGACCGGGGACGGGCCGGGCGGCGAGGCGGCGGAGCGGGTGCTCGCCGCCGCGCAGGCCGCCGCCGCCGCCGTGCCCGCGGCGCTCGTCGTGGGCTACGCCGAGACCGCCACCGGCCTCGGTCACGCGGTCGCCGACGCCCTGGGCGCCGCCTGCCTGCACTCCACCCGCCGCGCGGTCCCCGGCGCCCCCGGGTACGCCGGGTTCGAGGAGGAGCACTCCCACGCCACCGGCCACCAGCTGCTGCCCGCCGATCCGGCGGTCCTGGCCCGGCTGGCGGACCCGGCCGCGCCGCTCGTGCTCGTCGACGACGAGCTGTCCACCGGCCGCACCGTCGCGAACACGCTGCGCGCCCTGCACGCGCGCACCCCGCGCGAGCGCTACGTCGTGGCCGCCCTGGTGGACGTGCGCGCCGGCGAGGACCACGGCCGGCTGGACGCGCTGGCCGCCGAGCTCGGCGCCCGCGTCGACGTCGTCGCCCTCGCCGCCGGCACGGTGCTGCTGCCCGACGACGTCCTGCAGCGCGGCGCGGAGCTGACGGCGCGGACCGCGCCCGTCGCGCCGCGCGCACTGCCCGCGCCCGCCGTGCACGAGGTGGCGGTGCCCTGGCCGGCGGGCGTGCCCACCACCGCCCGCTTCGGCACCCCACCCGGCCACACCGCCGCGGCCGCCGCGGCGGCCGCCGCCGGCCCGCTCGCCACGGCCGTGACCGGGAACGGTCACGGCGCGGGCGACGTCCTCGTCCTGGCCAGCGAGGAGCTCATGCACGCACCCCTGCTGCTGGCGCGGGAGCTGGCCGCCCGGCTGCCCGGGCCGGTGCGCTTCTCCTCCACCACCCGCTCCCCGGTGCTCGCCGTCGACGCCGAGGGGTACGCGGTGCGCTCCTCGCTCGCCTTCCGCAGCCACGACCCGGCCCTCGACGGGCCCGGCGCGCGCTACGCGCACAACGTCGACCGCACCGTGCGCGGCGAGCCGCCGTGGGGCGCGCTCGTGCTCGTCGTGGACTCCGCCTCCGACCCCGCCGCCCTGCGCGCCGGCGACGGTGCGCTCGCGGCGCTCGCCCCGCTGGCCGAGCGCCTGCACCTGATCACCCTGCCCGCCGACCACTGGAGCCGGACCGCGTGAGCACCCCCCTGCCCGAACCCCTGCGGGGCCCGGCGTTCTCCAGCTACGCGCCCGACGAGGTCGGCTGGCTGCTCACCGACCTGACCGGCGTGCCGCTGGAGGCGCCCGCCGAGGAGCGCGAGGAGGCCGTGCAGTCCGGCGGCGCCCACTACGCCGAGTCGCTGCCGGTGGAGTACGTGCCCAGCGCCGAGTACGGTGCCCTGTTCGAGGCTGCGCTGCGGCGCAGCGCCCGCCGCGTCGCCCTCGGCGTCGGCGTGGTCGCCGAGCTGCTGCGCGCCGAGCGCGGTGAACGGCTGGTCGTGGCGTCGCTGGCGCGCGCGGGCACGCCGGTGGGGGTGCTGCTGCGCCGCTGGGCGGCGCGCGCGGGCCTGGACTGGCCGCACTACGCCGTCTCCATCGTGCGCGGGCGCGGCATCGACGCGCTGGCGCTGCGCTGGCTGGCGGAGCACCACGACCCCGCGGGCGTGGTGTTCTGCGACGCGTGGACCGGCAAGGGCGCCATCACCCGCGAGCTGTCGGCGGCGCTGGCCGCCTCGGGGGTCGACGGGTTCTCCGGCGACCTGGCGGTGCTGGCCGACCCCGGCGCCTGCGTGCGCACGTTCGGCAGCCGCGAGGACTACCTGGTGCCGTCGGCGTGCCTGAACTCCACCGTCTCCGGCCTGGTCAGCCGCACCGTCCTGAACGACCGGCTCATCGGCCCGGGCCGCTTCCACGGTGCGAAGTTCTACGCCGAGCTGGCCGCCGCGGACGTCTCGCACCGCTTCCTCGACGTCGTCTCCGGGTGCTTCGACGACGTGGCGGGAGAGGTGCCCGCCGCGCTGGACGCCGTGCGGGCGTCGGGGCGCGAACCCACGTTCGCCGGCTGGGCGCAGGTGGAGCGGATCTCCGCCGAGTTCGGCATCGGGGACGTGAACCTCGTCAAACCCGGGGTGGGGGAGACCACGCGGGTGCTGCTGCGGCGGGTGCCGTGGCGGGTGCTGGTCCGCCCGGACGCGGAGCTGGCGGACCCCGGCGACCTGGCCCACCTGCGGTTGCTGGCCGACCAGCGCGGCGTGCCCGTGCAGGAGGTGCCGGGCCTGGCGTACAGCGCCGTGGGCCTGATCCACCCCGGGTACACGCGCGGCGCCACGGGTGCGGACGGGCGTGCGGCGCGGGTGGCGCCGCGGTGAGCGCCGGTGGGCTGCTGGCCGCGAGCGACCTGGACCAGACCCTGGTGTTCTCCGAGCGCTCCGCGGGGTGCGGCACCACGGGCCTGGTGCCGGTGGAGGAGTACGACGGGCGCACGATCTCCTGGGTGACGCCCGCGGCGTGGGAACTGCTGGGTGAGCTGGTGGCGTCGGGGGCGTTCGTGCCGGCGACCACGCGAACCCCGGAGCAGTACCTGCGCATCCGCTGGCCGCAGCACCCCCCGCACCTGGCGGTGTGCGCGAACGGCGGGGTGCTGCTCGTCGACGGCGAACCCGACGAGGCGTGGACGGCTCAGGTGCGCCGGAACCTCACCGGCTGCGCACCGCTGGAGCGCGCGCACGCCGCGGTGGCGCGGGCCGTGGCCGCCGCGCACGCCGCCGTGCCGGGTTCCGCGGAACCCGCCGTGCGGGACGTGCCCGGGTTGTTCTGCTACGCGGTGCTGCGCGACGGGCAGCGCCCGGCGCTGGAGGGCGCGCTGCTGGGAGACCTGACGGTCCTGCTGGACGGGTGGGGGTACGCGGTGTCCCTGCAGGGCCGCAAGCTGTACGCGGTGCCGCGGCCGTTGACGAAGTCGGCGGCGGTGGCGGAGGTGGTGCGCCGCGGCGGGTTCGGCGGTCTCGTCTGCGCGGGCGACTCGCTGCTGGACGTGGACCTGCTGGTGGCCGCCCGCGCCGCGGTGCGCCCGGGCCACGGTGAGCTGTTCCGCACCGGGTGGGAGCACCCGCGGGTCCGGCGGCTGGAGGCGTCCGGTGCCGTGGCGGGGGAGGAGATCGCCCGCTGGCTGCTGGCGCGGGTGCGCGGGGCGGGTGACCCGTCCCGCGGGGTTCAGAACGAGTGCTCGGGGCCCGGGAACGTGCCCTCGCGCACCTCGTCCGCGTAGGCGCGCGCCGCGTCGCCCAGCGCGGCGCGCAGGTCCGCGTACCGCTTGACGAACCGCGCGGTGCGCTCGGACAGCCCCGCGAAGTCCTGCCACACCAGCACCTGCGCGTCGCACCCGGCGCCCGCGCCGATGCCCACGGTGGGGATCGCCAGGGTGCGCGTGACCTGCTCGGCCACGTCCGCCGGCACCATCTCCAGCACCACCGAGAACGCCCCCGCCTCCGCGACGGCGCGGGCGTCGGCCACCACCGCGTCGGCGGCGTCGCCGCGGCCCTGCACCCGGTACCCGCCCAGGGCGTGCTCCGCCTGCGGGGTGAACCCCACGTGCCCCACGACGGGGATCCCGGCGTCCACGAGCGCGCGCACCCGCGAGGCGCTGCGCACCCCGCCCTCCAGCTTCACCGCGTGGGCGCCGCCCTCCTTCATCAGCCGCACGCCCGAGGCCAGCGCCTGCTCGTCGGAGGCCTCGTACGTGCCGAACGGCAGGTCCGCCACGACCAGCGCGTGCGGAGCGCCGGCGACGACCGCGCGCACCATCGGCAGCAGGTCCTCCAGCGTCACGCCCAGGGTGCTGGGCATCCCCAGCACCGTGTTGGCCGCCGAGTCGCCCACGAGCAGCACCGGGATGCCCGCCTCGTCGAACACGGCGGCGGTCAGCGCGTCGTAGCTGGTGAGCATCGCCCAGCGCTCACCGCGCTCCTTCAGCTGCTGCAGGTGGTGCACGCGGGTGCGCCGGCGCGGCGCGGGCGCCTCGGTCGCGTAGCTCACGTCAGCGTCTCCGCCGCCGCGTCGCCGGATCCCACCGGGGGAGCCGGCTGCGCGACGGAGGTGGGCTCGCGCCAGCGGCTGGAGATGGGCAGGCGGCGGTCGCGGCCGAACGCCTTGTGGGAGATCTTCGGTCCCGGCGCGAACTGCCGGCGCTTCCACTCCGCGCGGTCCACCAGGGTCAGCACCGAGTCCACGACCGCGGCGTCGAAACCCGCCTCGATCATCTCGCCGCGGCCGCGGTCGCCCTCGACGTAGTCCTCCAGGATCGCGTCGAGCACCTCGTACGGCGGCAGGGAGTCCTGGTCGGTCTGGCCCGGGCGCAGCTCCGCCGACGGCGGCTTGGTGATGGTGCTCTCCGGGATCGGCGGCTGCTCACCGCGCTCGGCCGCCTGCGCGTTGCGCCAGCGCGACAGCTCCCACACCAGCGTCTTGGGCACGTCCTTCAACGGCGCGTAGCCGCCCACGGAGTCGCCGTACAGGGTCGAGTACCCCACGGCCAGCTCGCTCTTGTTGCTGGTGGCCAGCGCGAGGTGGCCCTCCTGGTTGGCCAGGCCCATCAGGGTGGTGCCGCGCACCCGCGCCTGCAGGTTCTCCTCGGCCACCCCCGTCAGCGGCACCGCGCCCAGGAACGCCTCGACCATCGGCGCGATCGGGTACTGGCGGTACTCGAACCCGCAGCGGCGCGCCAGGTCCTCGGCGTCGTCGCGGGAGTGCTGGGAGGAGTACCCCGAGGGCAGGGAGATCCCCACGACGTTCTCCGGGCCGATCGCGTCGCACGCCAGCGAGGCCACCAGCGCGGAGTCGATGCCGCCGGACACGGCGACGATCACCGAGCGGAACCCGTTCTTGCGCACGTAGTCGCGCAGCCCCAGCACCAGGGCGGCGTGCACGTCGGCGACGTCCGGCAGCGGCTCGTGGTGCACCGCCCCGCGCGGCTCGTACGCGGGCACCGGCTCGTCGCCGAGCGAGACCCGCTTCACCCCGCCCACCCAGGACGGGGAGGTGTCGGCCGCGGCCAGCTCCAGGTCCGCCACCACGAGCGCCTCGGTGAACTGCGGCCCGCGCGCCAGCACCCGCCCGCCGGCGTCCACCACGAGCGAGTCGCCGTCGAAGACGAGCTCGTCCTGGCCGCCGACGGCGTTGACGTAGGCGATGGGGCAGCCGGCCTCCGCGGCGCGCCGCTCCACCAGCTCCAGGCGCACGTCGTCCTTGTTGCGCTCGTACGGGGAGGCGTTCAGGACCGCCAGCAGCCCCGCTCCCGCGTCACCGGCCTTCTGCACCGGGCCGCCGTCCTGCCAGAGGTCCTCGCAGATCGCCACGGCCACGTCCACCCCGCGCACCCGCACCACCAGCAGGTCCTCGCCGGGCACGAAGATGCGGTACTCGTCGAAGACGCCGTAGTTGGGCAGGTGGTGCTTGGCGTACCGGGCCACCACGCGGCCGCGGTGCAGCACCGCGGCGCAGTTCTGCGGCAGGTCGCGCCGGGCGGTGGGCCCGCCGGGCGCGGTCGGGGCGGGCTCCCGCTCGGGCGCGCGGTCCACGTAGCCGACGACCACGACCAGCTCGCCGTTGCCGTCGTCGGCCAGCTCGGCGGCCAGCCGCCCCAGCGCGCGCTTGGAGGCGTCGACGAAGGAGCGGCGCAGCGCCAGGTCCTCGACCGGGTAGCCCGTCACGGCGGTCTCGGGGAACAGGGCCAGGTGCGCGCCCTCCTCCGCGGCGCGCCGCGCCCACTCCCGCACCGCACGCACGTTCCCGTCGACGTCCCCCACGGTCGTGTCGATCTGCGCCATGGCGACCCGGAGCTGAGGCATGGCGCCAGCGTAGTGAGCGCCGTCACGGCCCTCGCGCCCGCCCGGCCGCGGGGTGCTCCGCCGCCGGGGAGCGGGCATGGGGGAGGATGGCGCCGCAGGGCGCCGACGACCGGCGGCGGCCGGTGAGCGACGACGGGAAGGGTGGCCATGGACCGCCAGCAGGAGTTCGTGCTGCGCACGCTGGAGGAGCGCGACATCCGCTTCGTCCGGCTGTGGTTCACCGACGTCATCGGGACGCTGAAGTCGGTGGCCATCGCGCCCGCCGAGCTGGAGGGCGCCTTCGGCGAGGGCATCGGCTTCGACGGCTCCGCCATCGAGGGCCTCTCGCGCGTGTCGGAGTCCGACATGCTGCTCAAGCCCGAGCCGAGCACCTTCCAGGTGCTGCCGTGGCGCACCACCGACGACCACCAGGGCACCGCGCGCATCTTCTGCGACATCCTCACGCCCGACGGGCAGCCGGCGCGCTCGGACCCGCGCAACGTGCTCAAGCGCGTCCTGGACCGCGCCGCCCGGCACGGCTACACCTTCTACACGCACCCCGAGATCGAGTTCTACCTCTTCAAGGGACCCCTGCAGCGCGGCGCCGTGCCCGAGCCGGTCGACTACGTCGGCTACTTCGACAACCACCCCGGCGGCACCACGACCGACTTCCGCCGCGAGGCGATCTCCGTGCTGGAGAGCATGGGCATCTCCGTGGAGTTCAGCCACCACGAGGGCGGCCCCGGCCAGAACGAGATCGACCTGCGCTACGCCGACGCCCTGACGACCGCGGACAACGTCATGACGTTCCGCACGGTGCTGAAGGAGGTCGCCGGGGAGATGGGGCTGTACGCCAGCTTCATGCCCAAGCCCCTGGAGGGGCAGCCCGGTTCCGGCATGCACACCCACCTGTCGCTCTTCGACGGCGACTCCAACGCGTTCTACGAGGCCGGCTCCGAGTACCAGCTGTCCACCACCGGACGGCGCTTCATCGCCGGGATCCTGCGGCACGCCGCCGAGATCACCGCCGTCACCAACCAGTTCGTCAACTCCTACAAGCGCCTGTGGGGCGGCGGCGAGGCCCCCAGCTACGTCAGCTGGGGGCACAACAACCGCTCCGCGCTGGTGCGGGTGCCGATGTACAAGCCCAGCAAGGCGCAGTCGGTGCGGGTGGAGTACCGGGCGCTGGACTCCGCCTGCAACCCCTACCTGGCGTTCGCGGTGCTGCTGAGCGCCGGCCTGAAGGGCATCGAGGAGGGCTACGAGCTGCCCGACGGCGCCGAGGACGACGTGTGGGCGCTCACCGACGCGGAGCGGCGCTCCATGGGCATCGAACCGCTGCCGCAGAGCCTGGAGCACGCCATCTCCGTCATGGAACGCTCCGAGCTCGTCGCCGAGACCCTCGGTGAGGGCGTGTTCGACTTCTTCCTGCGCAACAAGCGCGCCGAGTGGGCCGACTACCGCGCCCAGGTCACGCCGTTCGAGCTGCAGCGCTACCTGCCGCTGCTGTGACCGCCGGTCCCGGGCGCCGCACCAGCGCCACCGCGCAGCTGGCCCGGGCGGGGTTCACCGACCCCGCCCGGGGCCTGCGGCTGCTGCGCGAGAGCGCCCTCGACGGCGTGGTGCGCCCGGGCGGTGACGACGAGCCGCTGCACGACGAGGTCACCGCCTCCCTGGTGCGCGCCCTGGGCCGCACCGCCGACCCCGACCAGGCGCTGCTGGGGCTGGTGCGCTTCAGCGAGGCGCTGGCCGCGCGCGGCGACGCCGCGGGGGCGCAGCGCGTCCGGGACCTGCTGCGCGGCGGCGATCCGGACGGCGGGCCGGGCGGCGACGACGGGGGAGCCCGGGCCCGCCTGCTCGCGGTGCTCGGCGGTTCCGTCGCCCTCGGCGACCACCTGGTGCGGCACCCGGAGCACTGGAGCGCCCTGCTGCCCGCCACCGCCCCCGACCCCGCCCGGCTGCGCGCCGAGCTGCTGGAGGCCGTCGGCGCCGACCCGGCCGCGCCCGTGCCCGTCGCCGCGCCCGACGCCGCCGGCACCCCCGGCGCGGAGGCCCTGCGGGTGGCCTACCGCCGCCGCCTGACCGCTCTGGCCGGGCGCGACCTCGCCGCCGCCGACCCCACCGCGGTGCTGCACGAGACGGCCGCCGAGCTGGCCGACCTGGCGGCGGCCGCGCTGGAGACCGCGCTGGCCCTGGCGCGGGCGGAGGTGCCCGGCGGCGGACTGGAGTGCCGGCTGGCCGTCATCGGCATGGGCAAGGCCGGCGGGAGGGAGCTGAACTACCTCTCCGACGTGGACGTCGTGCACGTCGCCGAACCCGCCGACGGCGCCGACGAGGCCGAGGCGCTGCGCACCGGCACCAAGCTCGCCGCCGCCCTGCAGCGCATCTGCTCCGCACCGACCGCCGAGGGCACGCTGTGGGAGGTCGACGCGGGCCTGCGCCCCGAGGGCAAGCAGGGCCCGCTGGTGCGCACCCTCGACAGCCACCTGGAGTACTACCGCCGCTGGGCGAGGACGTGGGAGTTCCAGGCGCTGCTGAAGGCGCGTCCCCTGGCCGGCGACCGGGAGCTGGGCGCCGCCTACGTGCGGGGCATCGCTCCGATGGTGTGGAGCGCGGGGGAGCGCGAGGGGTTCGTCGGCGAGGTGCAGGCGATGCGCCGGCGCGTGGAGTCCCTCATCCCCTCGAAGGAGGCCGAGCGCCAGCTCAAGCTCGGCAGCGGCGGCCTGCGCGACGTGGAGTTCTCCATCCAGCTGCTGCAGATGGTGCACGGGCGCACCGACGAGCGGCTGCGGAACAGCGCGAACACCCTGGAGGCGCTGGACGCCCTGGCCGCGTTCGGCTACGTCGGCCGCCACGACGCCGGGGAGCTGGACCGCGACTACCGGCTGCTGCGCGCCCTGGAGCACCGCGTCCAGCTGCACCGGCTGCGCCGCACCCACGTGCTGCCCACCGCGGAGACCGACCTGCGCCGCCTCGGCCGCGCCCTGGGGTTGCGCGGCGACCCCGTCCGCGCGCTGGAGGACGTCTGGCGCGGCACCCGCCGCGACGTGCGCCGCCTGCACGAGAAGCTCTTCTACCGGCCGCTGCTGTCCGCGGTGGCCCGGCTGTCGGCGGCCGACGCCCGCCTGGACGCCCAGCTCAGCCCGGAGGCCGCCCGTGCGCGCCTGGCCGCCCTCGGCTACCGCGACCCCGCGGGGGCGATGCGGCACCTGCAGGCCCTGACCTCCGGCGTCAGCCGGCGCGCCAGCATCCAGCGCACCCTGCTGCCGGTGATGCTCGCCTGGTTCGCCGACGGCGCCGACCCCGACGCCGGGCTGCTGACCTACCGCCGGGTCTCCGAGGCGCTGGCCGGCGCCCAGTGGTACCTGACGATGCTGCGCGACTCCGGCGCGGCCGCCGAGCGGCTGGCGTCCGTGCTGTCCGCGGCGCGGATGCCCGCGGAGCTGCTGCTGCGCAGCCCGGAGGCGGTGGCGGTCTTCGCCGACGACGAGCGCCTGGCGCCCTACGACGTCTCGGAGGTCATCGCCGACGCCGCCGCGGCCGCCGCCCGGCGCGCCGACCCCGCCGCGGCGGTGCTGGCCGTGCGGGGGGTGCGCCGCCGCGAGCTGTTCCGCACCGTCGTCGCCGACCTGGTGGGTGCCCGGGACCTCGCCGGGGTGGGGCGGGCGCTGGCCGACGCCGACCAGGCCACCCTCGACGTGGCGCTGCGCGTCAGCGCCCGCGCCGTCGAGCGGCGCACCGGCGCGCCGCTGCCCACCCGGTTGCTCGTGGTGGGCATGGGCCGCCTCGGCGGCGCCGAGACCGGGTACGGCAGCGACGCCGACGTGCTGTTCGTGCACGACCCGCTGCCCGGCGCGTCGGACACCGACGCGCAGCGCGCCGCCACGGAGGTCGTCGCCGAGCTGCGCCGCCAGCTCAGCGCGCCCGGCCCGGAGCCGGCCCTGGAGGTGGACGCCGACCTGCGCCCCGAGGGGCGCAACGGGCCGCTGGTGCGCTCCCTGGACAGCTACCGCGCCTACTACGCGCGCTGGTCGCAGTCGTGGGAGGCGCAGGCGCTGCTGCGCGCCCGCCCCGTCGCCGGCGACGCGGACCTCGGCGAGCAGTTCCTGGCACTGGTCGATCCGCTGCGCTGGCCCGCGGACGGGGCCACCGAGGCCGACGTGCGCGAGGTGCGCCGCATCAAGGCCCGCGTGGAGGCCGAGCGGCTGCCGCGCGGTGCGGACCCGCTGCGCCACCTCAAGCTCGGCCGCGGCGGCACCTCGGACGTGGAGTGGACCGCGCAGCTGCTGCAGCTGCGCCACGCCGGCGAGCACGAGGCGCTGCGCACCACCTCCACCACCGGCGCCCTGCACGGGGCGGTGCGCGCCGGGGTGCTGGACGCCGCGGACGCGGAGGTCCTCGTGGGGGCGTGGACGCTGGCCTCCCGGGCCCGCAACGCCCTGACGCTGTGGCGGGGCAAGCCCGGCGACGCGCTGCCCAGCCACGTGCGCGACCTCGACGGCCTCGCCCGCCTGCTCGGGTTCGAGCCGGGCTCGGCCGCGGAGTTCGAGGAGCTGTACCTGCGCACCACGCGCCGCTGCCGCGCGGTCGTGGAGGACGTCTTCTACGGGCGCTGACGTTCCGGCCGCATGATCCGCGCAGACCCCGGGTACGGGACGACCAGCGCCGCGCCGCGCCGCGCGGCGACCGGCGGAACCGACAGGAGGGAAGCGACGTGAGCCAGGACCCCGGCCAGGACATCGAGCTCGAGGACGTCGGCACCGGCGAGGCCGCCAAGCGCGCCGGCCAGGCGCCCACGGCCACCGACGTGAACGACCCGGATCGCTCGTCGCGCAACACCGCGGCCGGCACCGGCTCCCAGCCCGGCGAGGGCCGGGTGCACCCCGACGCCGACGAGGGCGTGGACCCCTCGGCGAGCATCGAGCCGCACAACGAGGGCCGGGCCTGACGCGACCGGCTCCCCGACGGGGGCGGACCCCGGTGCCCGGCGCGGGCACCGGGGTCCGCGCCGTTCAGCCGGCGCGCAGCAGGGGCAGCACGTCGGCGCTGAACTGCTCCAGGAACCGCGCCTGGTCGTGACCGGGGGCGTGGAAGATGAGGTGGGTGAACCCGGCGTCGACGTACTCCTGCACCGCGGAGGCCACCTCGGCCGGGTCGGAGGCGACGATCCAGCGCTTGGCGACCTGCTCGATCGGCAGCTCGTCGGCCAGGCGCGCCATCTCCACCGGGTCGTGCACGCCCGCCTTCTGCTCCGGCGTCAGCGACAGCGGCGCCCAGAAGCGGGTGTTCTCCAGCGCCCGGGCCGGGTCCTCGTCGAAGGACAGCTTGATCTCGATGGTGCGGTCGATCGAGGCGGCCTCGCGCCCGGCGGCGGCCAGGCCCTCCTCCAGGGCCGGCAGGAGCGTCTCGCGGTACAGGTCCATGCCCTTGCCGGAGGTGCAGATGTAACCGTCCCCGGCGCGGCCGGCGTACTTCGTCACCCCGGGCCCGCCACCGGCCACGTAGATCGGCACCGGCACGGTGGGCCGGTCGTACACGGTCGCGTCGTGCAGCCGGTAGAACTCGCCGTCGAAGGTGACGCGCTCGTCCGACCACAGCGCCCTGATCAGCCGCACCGCCTCGCGCAGCCGGGCGAAGCGCTCCCTCGCCTCGGGGAAGTCCACGCCCACCGCGGTCTCGTTCAGCGCCTCACCGGTGCCGATGCCCAGGACCACCCGGCCCGGGGCCAGGCAGCCCAGGGTGGCGAAGGCCTGGGCGATCACGGCCGGGTTGTAGCGCAGGGTGGGGGTCAGCACGCTGGTGCCCAGCTGCACCCGGGACGTCCTGGCGGCCACCCACGGCAGCCAGGTCAGCGCGGCGGGGGCGTGCCCGTCCACGTGCCGCCACGGCTGGAAGTGGTCGGAGATCCACACCGAGTCCAGGCCGGCCTCCTCGGCCCGCACGGCGAAGTCCGCCAGCCGGGCGGGGTCGAACTGCTCCGCCGACGCCTTGTAGCCGATCCTCAGCGCCTGCCCGTGCGTGTTCACCGTCTGCGTCACCGCTGCCCCGCCTCCCCGTCCGTCGCGCGGTCCCCGCGCGGGCGCCAACCTAACCGCGCGGGCCCGGCGGTGCCCGCGCGGGGCGCCCCGGCCCCCGGCGGCCAGGTCGACGGCGCGCGCCCCGGCGCCTCAGCCCCAGCGCCCGGCGAGCTCACTGGCCAGGTCGCCGGCCGGTTCCACGGCGTCGGCGAGGGCGGCGAGCACCAGGGCCACCCCGACGGCGCCGGCGTCCGCGGTGCCCACCGCCCGCTCGCCGACGTAGCTGGCCCGGCCCCGGCGCGGCGTCATCGCCGCGGTCGCGTCCGCGCCGCCGGCGGCGGCGCGCACCACGTCCGCGAGCCCACCGCCCGCCCCGGCGCCCGCCACGAGGGCGTCGAGCATCGTGCGCTCGCCCGGCTGCGCCCCGCCGACGCGGGTGACCGCGGCGGCCGCCTCCCGCAGCCCGGCGCGCAGCGCGTCCGCTCCCGGCTCACCGGCCTCGAACGCGGTGCGCACCTGCTGCAGGACCAGGCCGAACAGCGGGCCGCTGGAACCGCCCACGTCGTCCAGGAACGCTCCCTCGGCCGCGCGCAGGCCCGCCACCGCACCGTCGCCCGGGGCCCGGCGCGCGGCGGCGCGCACCCCCGAGGCGAGGTTGTCGCCGAAGTCGCCGTCGCCGCCGACCCGGTCCAGGCGCGTCAGGACGTCGTGCAGGCGGGCGACCAGCGCCTCCAGGCCGCTCACGAACGCGTTCTCCCCGCCACCGGAGCGGTCGGTGTCCCCGCTCGCGGGAGCGGCCGGTCCCGTGCCCACGGGCTCGGCCACCGGCAGCGCCGTCGCCGTGGGAGCGCGCAGCAGCTCCAGCCACCCCGGTTCCAGCGCCGTCAGGGTCACCGAGAAGCCGCGCATGTCCAGGGCCGCGACGTAGGTGCCGGCGAAGGCGGCGGCCACCGGTGCGCCCCGCTCGCCGAGGTCGGTCACGACCCGGTCCAGCACCGCGTGCAGCTCCAGGCCGGTGGCCGCGCCCAAGCCGTTGACGAGCACGGCGAACCCCTCCTCGCCGGCGGGCACGTGCTCCAGCAGCTGCCCGACCACCCGGTCCACGACCTCCGCGGCCGGCCGGCGCTCCACGGTGCTGACGGCCCGCTCGCCGTGGATGCCCACGCCGTGCTCCAGCTCCTCCCCGGACAGCTCGAAGGCGGGGCCCGTCCCGCCGGGCACGGTGTGCGCGCGGGTGGCCACCGCGAGGCTGCGCGAGGCCGCCACCACCCGCCGGCCCAGGTCCGCCAGCTCCGCCAGCGACGCACCGCGGTCCGCGGCGGCGCCCAGCACCTTCTCCACCAGCACGGTCGCGCCCGTGCCGCGCCGGCCCGTCGCCGAGCCCTCCACCTCGGTGGCGAGGTCGTCGTCGACCAGCACGGTCTCGACCTCGACGCCCTCGGCGCGCAGCCGCTCGGCGGCGATGCCGAAGTTGATGACGTCGCCGGTGTAGTTCTTCACCACCAGCAGCACCCCGCCCGGCTTCGCGGCGGCCCGCGCGGCGGCGTGCACCTGGCGGTTGTGCGGGGAGGCGAAGACCTGCCCGGGCACGGCCGCGTCCAGTCCGCCGCGCCCGACGAAACCGGTGTGCAGCGGTTCGTGGCCGGAGCCGCCGCCGGAGACGAGCGCGACGCGACGCGCCGGGTCGGGGGAGGTGGCGAGCACGTGCGCGGGGTCCAGCGAGACGCTCAGGCTCGCGCCGTGCGCGCGGGCGAGGCCGGCCAGCGCCGAGGCCACGGTGTCGGGGGAGGGCAGGAACCAGTCGGAGCCGGTGGCCGCGTCGCGCACCGGGGTCTGATCGTCGGTCACGGGCCACACTCTGCTCGCTCGCGCCCGCCGGCACCAGGGCGCGGTGCGCGTGGCCTCAGGTCGCCGGGTGCGGCCCGTCCTCGTCCTCGCGCACCTCCAGCAGCGTGCCGATGCGGGTCTTGGTCAGCAGGAAGCGCACCACCGGCGGCGGCCGCAGCAGCACCACCGGCGGCCTCGTGGTCCGCGAGGCCAGGCGCGCGAGGAAGCCGACCCCCGTGGAGTCCATGAAGGCGACGTCGCCGACGTCCACCACCACCGGCAGGTGGCGGGCCAGCACCGCCGCGCAGGCCGTGGACAGCTCCGCACCCAGGGTCGCGTCCACCTCGCCCGAGAGCAGGACGCGCGTCTCGTCCACGTCGGCGATGACGACGACGCGCTCCACGGGGCCGACAGTAGGGCAGGAGCCGCCGCGGCACCACAGGGCCCCGGCGCACCCGAGGGCCGGGAACGCCGAGGGGCCCGGCACCCGCGCGCAGCGGGTGCCGGGCCCCTCGGGACCACCGGGGTGGGTCGGCTCAGATGTCGAAGTACATCTCGAACTCGTGCGGGTGCGGGCGCAGCCGGATCGGGTCGACCTCGTTGGTGCGCTTGTAGTCCACCCACGTCTCGATCAGGTCGGACGTGAACACGCCGCCGTCGAGCAGGTACTCGTGGTCCTTCTCCAGCTCGTCCAGCACCGCGGGCAGCGAGTACGGGACGGTCTTGATGTTCGCGTGCTCCTCGGGCGGCAGCTCGTAGAGGTCCTTGTCGACCGGGTCAGCCGGCTCGATGCGGTTCTTGATGCCGTCCAGGCCGGCCATCAGCTGCGCGGAGAACGCCAGGTACGGGTTCGCCGACGGGTCCGGCACGCGGAACTCCAGGCGCTTGGCCTTGGGGGAGTTGCCGGTGATCGGGATGCGGATGCAGGCGGAGCGGTTGCGCGCCGAGTACACCAGGTTCACCGGCGCCTCGAAGCCCGGCACCAGGCGGTGGTAGGAGTTCACCGTCGGGTTGGTGAACGCCAGCAGCGACGGGGCGTGGTGCAGCAGGCCGCCGATGTACCAGCGCGCCAGGTCGGACAGGCCGCCGTAGCCCTTCTCGTCGTAGAAGAGCGGCTCGCCGTCCTTCCACAGCGACTGGTGGCAGTGCATGCCGGAGCCGTTGTCGCCGAACAGGGGCTTGGGCATGAAGGTGACCGTGCGGCCGTTGCGCCACGCGACGTTCTTCACGATGTACTTGAAGAGCAGCACCTGGTCGGCCGCGTTCTTCAGCGTGTCGAACTTGTAGTTGATCTCGGCCTGGCCGGCGGTGCCGACCTCGTGGTGCGAGCGCTCCACGGTCAGGCCGGCCTTCTCCAACTCCACGCACATCTCGTCGCGCAGGTCGGCGAAGTGGTCGACCGGCGGGACGGGGAAGTAGCCGCCCTTGTAGCGGGTCTTGTACCCGCGGTTGCCGCCCTCCTCGGAGCGACCGGTGTTCCACGCCGCCTCGACGGAGTCGATGTGGTAGTACGACTCGCGCTGGTTCGTCTCGAACCGCACGTCGTCGAAGATGTAGAACTCCGCCTCGGCGCCGAAGAAGACGGTGTCGGCGATGCCGGTCGACTTCAGGTGCGCCTCGGCCTTGGCCGCGATGTTGCGCGGGTCGCGGCTGTAGGGCTCGTCGGTGAACGGGTCCACGATCGAGTGGTTGATCACCAGGGTCTTCTCGGCCCGGAACGGGTCGATGAAGGCGGAGGTCGGGTCCGCGATCAGCTTCATGTCCGACTCGTGGATGGCCTGGAAGCCGCGGATCGAGGAGCCGTCGAACATCTGCCCCTCGGTCAGGGCGTCCGCGTCCACCGATGCGGCCGGCACGTTGAAGTGCTGCATGACACCCGGCAGGTCGCAGAAGCGGATGTCGACGAACTTGACGTCCTCATCCTTGATGTACTTCAGGACCTCTTCGGAGTTGCTGAACATCCAACCTCCAGGAACGGAACCGGCCCGGCCTTCGAGCCGCCGCGGACGCGCCGACGGTAGGCGGGCGCCGTTTCGCCCTCGTGTCGCCGACGTTTCCGCCACGTTACGCGAGTGGTGCCGGGGAGGGACGAGGCGGTGTACGCGAGGCGCGGGCGGACCCGCGGGGGCGCCTAGGCTGGCGCCGTGACGAGCCGCCCGGTCCCCAGCGCAGTCCCCGGCCCGCGACCGGACGGGGACCAGCCGGTGCCCGGGGTGCGCCTGGGGCTGCCGGCCACCGGCAGCGGCTCGGTGCCGGGGTGGGGACGGCGCGTGCTCGGCCTGGTCGTGGACTGGGCGCTGGCCACCCTCATCGGCCGCGCCTTCCTGCAGGACGCGCTGGGCCCGCAGTTCGCCCCCCTGCTGGTGTTCTGGCTCATGCACGTGCTGCTCGTGTCCACGATCGGCATGACGATCGGCCACGCCGTCGCGGGCACCGCGGTGCGCCGCCTGGACCGCCCCGTGCCCGTGGGGCTCGGCCGGGGGCTGCTCCGGGGCGTGCTCGTCGTCCTCGTGGTGCCCGCGGTGGTGTGGGACGCGGACCGCCGCGGCCTGCACGACAAGGCCGCCGGCACCGTCGTCGTGCGACGGTGACCGGCGGCCCGGTCCTGCGGCGACCTCCTCGCGCGGCGGCTCAGCGCCCGCGCATGGCCCGGCGGTCCGGGCGGGCGCGCATCGGGTCCACACCCTGCGGCACCGGCGGGCGAACCCCGCCCAGCGCGCGCAGCCGCTTGCTGACCGCGGCCACCTCCTGCTTGGTGAGCGAAGGCTTCAGGCGCTGCACGCGGGAGGCCAGCTTGCGCAGCGGCACCTCGCCCTCGGCGCCGCCGTCGCCCACGGTGAACACGTGCACCGGCACGTTGGGCACGACGCGGGCGACCTTGCGCCGCTCGGCCTCCAGCAGCTTGCGCACGCGGGTGGGCGGGCCGTCGCCGACCAGGACGACCCCGGCGCGGCCGAGGGCGCGGAAGACCAGGTCCTGGGTGCGCGCGTCCACGGCCACGGGCTCCTGCTCCACGGTCCACCCGCGGCGGATCGAGCTCAGCGCGGCGCCGGCCGCGCCCTTCTGGCCCTCCAGGCTGACGTAGGCGGCCCGCTCGGCGCGCCGGCCCAGCAGGAACATGCCGGCGAGGACGCCGACCATGATCCCCAGCAGCGGGAAGTAGATCCAGTGGTCGGTGATCAGCCCGACGACGACGCCGACGAGGACGGGCGCGCCGACGGCCAGCAGCATCCACCACCTGGTCGCGGGGTCGGCCCGCACCGTCATGTCGTAGACCTGCTTGAGCTGACGGAGCCGCTTCCACCGCTGCTTCTTCGGCTTCGGTGCGGGGGCCGCGCCCGCGGGCGCCTCTCGTCGTGCCATGAGCGCAAGGATACGGCTCGCGGGCGCGGCGCCGGGCCGCCCGGCGCTCACCGGGCGGCGGGGTGGGGCGGCCTCAGCGCGCCAGCAGGCTCGCCGCCTCCTGCGCCGCCGGCACGTCGCGGTCCAGGTGCGCCAGCTGCTGCGGGATCGGCACCCCGCGCCGGCGCATCGCCTGCGCCCACAGCCGCCCGGCGCGGTACGAGGAGCGCACCAGCGGCCCGGCCATGACGCCCGCGAAGCCGAGCCGCTCGGCCTCCGCGGAGAACTCCACGAACCGCTCGGGCTTGACCCACCGCTCCACGGGGTGGTGCCGGGGGCTGGGCCGCAGGTACTGGGTGATGGTGACGATGTCGCAGCCGGCGCCGCGCAGGTCCGCCAGCGCCTCCACGACCTCCTCGTCGGTCTCGCCCATGCCGAGGATGAGGTTCGACTTCGTCACCAGGCCCGCGTCGCGGCCCTGCGTGATGACGTCCAGGGAGCGCTCGTAGCGGAACGCCGGGCGGATGCGCTTGAAGATGCGCGGCACCGTCTCGACGTTGTGCGCGAAGACCTCCGGGGCCGCGTCGAACACCTGCTGCAGCAGCTCGGGGCGGCCGTTGAAGTCCGGCACGAGGATCTCCACGCCGGTGCCCTCGTTCAGCGCGTGGGTCTGGCGGATCGTCTCCGCGTACAGCCACGCGCCGCCGTCGGCGAGGTCGTCGCGGGCGACACCCGTGATCGTGGCGTAGCGCAGACCCATCGTGCGGATGCTCTCGGCCACCCGGCGCGGCTCGTCGCGGTCCAGCGGGGAGGGCTTGCCGGTGTCGATCTGGCAGAAGTCGCAGCGCCGGGTGCACTCCGAGCCGCCGATGAGGAAGGTGGCCTCGCGGTCCTCCCAGCACTCGTAGATGTTGGGGCAGCCCGCCTCCTCGCACACCGTGTGCAGGCCGCCGGACTTCACCAGGCCCTTCAGCTCGGTGTACTCCGGGCCGGTGCGCGCCCTGGTGCGGATCCAGGACGGCTTGCGCTCGATCGGCGTCTCGGCGTTGCGCGCCTCGATGCGGAGCATCCGCCGTCCCTCGGGTGCGATCGTCACCCGCCCAGCGTACGTCCGCGCGCGCCCCGCTCCCGCCCGGCCGTGCGCCAGGTCACGGCCGGTGCGGGCGGCGGGTGCGGGGCCGGGGGTCAGGGCCGCCAGCCGCCCGGGTCCACGCCGCCGGGCACGTCCGCGTCCGGGTCGTAGGGGGTGCGGGTCAGGCGGAAGCTCGCCAGGTCCAGGTGGCTCACCGACCCGTCGGCGCCGCGCACCGGCCGCAGCACCTCCCCGGCGTAGTACTCGTCCAGGCCGCGCCAGGCGCCGGTGGCGGCGTCCCGCGCGAAGCGGGAGGCGCGCGCCCGGCCCGTCAGGCCGCTCAGCTCCAGCGAGCCGTCCCGGCCGGCGCGCAGCACCAGCGGCGCCGGCCCCCAGTACCAGGGGCCCAGCAGCTCCAGCACGTCCGCGTCCACCGCCTGCGGCCGCCACGGGCGCGGCGCCGCCGGCTCGGCGTCCGTGAACGCCGTCAGCAGGCGCACCGGCAGGTCGCCGAAGCCGGTCGTGGAGTTCGTCAGCGCCAGCACCGCGTCGGAGGTCTCCACGTCCACGCGCAGCATCGCCACGAACCCCGGCATCGACCCGGAGTGCCCCGCGAACCGGCGTCCGCCGGTGTTCCACAGCTGCAGGCCCAGCCCGTACCCGGCGCCCCACGCGGCCCCGCGGGCGTCGTCCACCACCTGCGGCTCGCGCATCGCCTCCGCGCTCTCCCGGCGCAGCACGCCCGCCCCGTCCGCCACGACGCCCGCCCAGCGCGCCAGGTCCGCCACGGTCGACCACAGCTGGCCCGCCGGGGCCATCGCGCCCGCGTCGTGCTCCGGCTCGGGCAGCACCGCGTCCGCCCACGGGTGCACCGCGAACCCCTGCGCCGCCGGCGCCTGCGGGCGCGTGGTGGTGCGGTCCATGCCCAGCGGTCGCAGGAACTGCTCGGCCACCACCTCGTCCCAGGCCGCACCGCGCAGGCGCCCCAGCAGCTCGCCCAGCACCCCGTAGCCGACGTTGGAGTAGTGGAAGCGCACCCCGGCGCGGTGACGCAGCGCCCCCGGCCCCAGCAGCTCACGCAGCCGGTCCCACCCCTCACCGGCGGTGCGCTCCCACCACGGCCCGTCCGTCTCCGCCTGCAGGCCCGAGGCCTGACCCAGCAGCTGACCGACCGTGAGAGCGCCGACGCCGTCGGTCCCCAGCTCGACCAGGTGCCGGCCCACCGGGTCGTCCAGGCCCACCAGGCCGTCCTCCGCGCAGCGCATCACCCCCGCCGCCACGAACGTCTTGGTGATCGAGCCGATCCGGTACTGCGTGCCCGTCGCCGACGGCGGCCGCTCACCGGCCGCCTCGTCCACCGCGGTGCCCGCCGCCCCCGTCCACACCAGCCGCCCGCCGCGCACCACCCCGGCCACCACCGACGGCAGCCGGTGCTCGGCCTGGGCGGCGGCCAGCAGGTGCTCCAGCGCCCGGGCGGTGGCGGGCAGCACGGTCGGGGCGTCGGGCGAGGTCGTCACGGGACGACCCTGCCAGAGCGCACCGGCGCCCCGCCGGGCAGGATCGGCGTCGTGGACCTGCGCATCTTCACCGAACCCCAGCAAGGCGCCAGCTACGAGACGCTGCGCCGCGTCGCCGTCGCCTCCGAGGAGGCCGGCTACGACGCCTTCTTCCGCTCCGACCACTACCTGACGATGGGCGGCGACGGGCTGCCCGGCCCCACCGACGCCTGGACCACCCTGGCCGCGCTCGCCCGCGACACCTCCCGCGTGCGCCTGGGCACCCTGGTCACCTCCGCGACCTTCCGGCACCCCGGTGTCCTGGCGATCCAGGTCGCCCAGGTCGACGAGATGTCCGGCGGGCGGGTGGAGTTCGGCCTCGGCACCGGCTGGTACGAGCAGGAGCACGCCGCCTACGGCATCCCGTTCCCGCCGCTGAAGGAGCGCTTCGACCGCTTCGCCGAGCAGCTGGAGATCATCACCGGCCTGTGGAGCACCCCGGTGGGCGAGACGTTCGACTTCACCGGCGAGCACTACCGCATCGAGGGCTCGCCCGCGCTGCCCAAGCCCGCCCAGGCGAAGATCCCCCTCATCGTCGGCGGCGGCGGCAAGCGGCGCACCCCCGCCCTCGCCGCCCAGCACGCCGACGAGTTCAACCTGCCCTTCGCCGAGCTGGACGACACCCGCGCCGCCGTGCAGCGCGTGCGCGAGGCCTGCGAGGCGCGCGGGCGCGACGCCGGGGAGATCACCTTCTCCGCCGCGCTGGTGCTGTGCTGCGGCCGCGACGAGGCCGAGGTCGTGCGCCGGGCCGAGGCCATCGGCCGCGAACCCGCCGAGCTGCGCGAGCACGGCCTGGCCGGCACGCCCGCCGAGGTCGTGGAGACCATCGGCCGCTACGCCGAGGTGGGCATCACGCGCTTCTACCTGCAGGTCATGGACCTGTCCGACCTGGAGCACCTGGACCTGGTCGCCCAGGAGGTCCGCCCGCAGCTGTGAGGCGCACCCGGCGGCGGGGCCGGGCGGCTCAGCCCGCCAGCCCCGCCGCCGGCAGCAGCTCCTCCACCGCGGCGGCCGCCTGCAGCACGTCCACGCGCCGGCCCGACGCCGACGACAGGCTCGCCACACCGGCGTCCGGCAGCCCGCACGGCACGATCGCGCCGAACCCGCGCAGGTCGGTGTCGCAGTTCAAGGCGAACCCGTGCATCGTCACCCCGCGCGCCACCCGCACCCCGATCGCGGCGAGCTTCGCCTCGCAGCGCCCGCCGGGCACCGCGGGGGAGTCCGTGGCCACCCACACGCCGGTGCGCTCCGGCACCCGGAACGCCTCCACCCCGAAGCGGGCCGCGACGTCGAGCAGCAGCTGCTCCACGCGGCGCACGTACCCGACGACGTCCATCGGCGAGCGCAACCGCACCAGCGGGTACCCCACCAGCTGACCCGGCCCGTGCCAGGTGATGCGGCCCCCCCGGTCCACGTCCACCACGGGGGTGCCGTCCACGGGGCGCTCCCAGGAGTTCGTCCGCCTGCCCGCGGTGTACACCGGGTCGTGCTCCAGCAGCAGGACCGTGTCGCCGCGCTCGCCGGCGGCCACCTCGGCGTGCAGCGCGCGCTGCAGCTCCCACGCCTCGCGGTAGTCCACCAGGCCCTCACCCAGGCGCACCCGCTGCACCGCCGGGACGCCCGCACCGCCCGCCGAGCCCTCCGCCGTGCCCCCCGTCGCCGCCGTCGTCGCCACCCGCGCAGCGTACGTCCGCGCCGGCGCGCTCAGGAGGGCAGCCGGCGCGGCTCCAGCCGCGTCTCGACGACCTCGCCGCCGGCCTGGCGGCGCACCACGTACGCCCCCTTGCCGTCGACCTCGGCGACCGCCTCCACCAGCTCGGTGCCCGCGTACACCAGGCCCACCCCGTCGTCGGTGCAGTGGGTCTCGCCCAGCGTGCCGTCGCCCACCAGGGCGTGCACCAGCGGCCGGCGGCGGGCCTCGGAGTCGTAGTGGACGCCGTTGCCGTACGGCAGCAGGCCCAGGCCGTTCGTCACCGCGCGCAGCTCGGGCCCGAAGGAGTCCGTCGTGCCGCCGTCGAACCAGCAGATCGACCCGGCGCTCACCCCGCCCAGCACCACGCCCGCCTCCCACGCGGCGCGGAACGCCGCGTCCAGGCCGTGCACCCGCCACACCGCCAGCAGGTTCGCCACCGAGCCGCCGCCGACCCACACCACGTCCTGGCCGAGCAGGTGCAGCGCGACGTCGTCCACCGACGGCATGGGGAACAGGTCCAGCACGGTGGTGTCGAACCCGGCGCGGGCGCCGGCCGCGTGCACCTCGGCCGCCCAGGAGCGCTGATCGCCCCCGGCGGTGCCCAGGTACGTCAGGCGGGGCCGGCGCGAGGCCGGCACCTGCGCCAGCCGCACCGCCTCCAGCGCCGTGCCCGCCCAGTCCAGCCCGCCGCGCTCGCCCCGTCGCCAGCCCCCGGAGGTGGCGACGATCGTGGGCCGCTCAGCCGGCACGGCGGCGCCCCATCCCCAGGCGGTTCAGGACCGCGTCGGCCGCGCGGCGCCCCGCCACCAGCGCCCCCTGCTGGGAGGGGTTCTCGCGGTGGTCGCCCGTGACGAAGACGCCGTCGCCCACCTCCACCGGCAGCGGCCCGTCGAACGGCGGCTCCAGCACCGGCAGCGCGCCAGGGACGTCGTGCACGGCGATCAGCTCCCAGCCGGAGGTGTCCGCCCCGTAGACGCGGCCCAGCTGGGCGCGCACCCGCGCCTCCGTGGCCGCGGAGGTGTCCCGGCCCAGCAGCAGCGCGCTGACCAGACCGCGCCGGTCACCGGCGGGCACGTAGCCCGGCGCCACCGCGGAGACCACGGCCGTGTTGACGACCGGGCCGCCGCGCTCGCCGTCCAGGTGCAGCAGCTTCGCGCGCGAGGCGGGGGCGGGGGAGGAGGGCGTGACGTACCAGAACGCCGACAGGTCGTGCGAGCGCGCGGCGGGCAGCTGCGGCACGAGGTGCCCCGCCGCGCCCGCGTCGGTGGCCACGACGATCGCCTGTGCGTTGACGCCGCCCGCGGTGGTCTCGGCGACCAGCGAGCGGGGGGCCAGGCCGAGGTGGCGCACCTCGGTGCCCAGCACTACCGAGCCGGCCGGCAGCTGCGCGGCGAGCTGCTCCGGCAGGGCCTGCACCCCGCGGGCCGGCAGGCCGGGCGTGCCGCGCAGGAAGCTGCGCACCACCAGGTCCACGAAGCGGCGCGAGGTGGTGCCGTCGACCTCGCCGAGCACACCGGCCAGGAACGGCTCGAGCACCGACCAGCGCAGCTCGCCGTGCACCCCGGCCTCGTCCAGCGCCTGCCACCACCCGGAGTCCGGGCCCTTGAGGTCGCCCGGGCCGGTGAGCTTGAGCACCCAGCGCGCCACGGCGGCCTTGTCCTTCACACCGCCGAAGGGGAAGCGCAGCGCCTCCACGGCGCCCGCCGGGTGGCGGCGGGGGTCGTGCACCGAGGAGACCCGCCCGCCGCGGTGCACCGCGACACCGGCCTCGAACGGCTGCAGGTCCAGGGCCGCCACGTCGACGACCTTGTGCAGCTCCGGGTAGGCGGGGTTGATCAGCTGGAAGCCGCGGTCGACGCGGAAGCCGTCGACGACGTCGGTGCGCACGCGGCCGCCGACCCCGTCGGAGGCCTCCACCACCGCCACCTCCAGCCCCGCCGCGCTCAGGTGCCGCGCGCACGCCAGGCCCGCCAGCCCGGCGCCCACGACGACGACGTCCGCGGTGGGCGGCAGCTGCGGGGAGGGCACGGAGGGGGCCGGCGCGGCCTTCCCCGACGGGATCGCCGGGAGCAGGGGGTCCGACCGGTCGGGGGAGGTGGCGCTGGGGATCACCCCCCGAGCGTATCGAGGCTGTGGATGACGAGCGCGGCCATCCCGCCGCGTGCGGTTCCCTGTCCCGCGTGCCCCTCGACGACACCCCGCCCGGCCGCGTGCCCGGGCCCTCGCCGGCCGATCCGTCGCCCGCTCCCGCGGCGGACCTGCCCGGCCACCCCGTGCGCACCGGCGCGGGTGATCCGGTCGCGGGCGTGCGGGCCGTGCGCAGCGGCCGGCACGCCGCCGAGGACCCCGCGGGGGTACCGGGTGCCGGGCTCGCCGGGGCGGTCCGCGCGGCGCGGCGCGCCGCCCTCGCCGAGCTGGGGGAGGACCCCCGGGACCTGCCCCCGCGCGTCGACGGCTACGAGGTCGGGGACCTGCTGGGGGCGGGCGGCTCCGCGGTGGTGTGGTCCGGAACCGGGCCGGACGGGGTGCCGTGCGCCCTGAAGGTCCTGCACCCGGTGCGGGGCGCCACCGCCGCGGCCGACCCGCTGCACGAGCTGAGCCTGCTGCGCCGGGTGCGGCACCCCCGGGTGGTCGCGGTGCGCGACATCTCCCGCGACGGCGACGGCAACGCCGTGCTGGTGCTCGACCTCGCCCCCGGCGGAAGCCTGGCCCAGGTGGTGCGGCGACGGCACCGCCTGGGCGCGGCGGAGGTCGTCGGGCTGCTGTCCGTGCTCGGCCCGGCGCTGGAGGAGCTGCACTCCGCCGGCGTGGTCCACGGCGACGTGGCGCCCGGCAACGTGCTGCTCGACGCCCGCGGGGAGCCGCTGCTGGCCGACCTGGGGCTGGCGCGGGCGCTGGGCCGCCCGCACGGCAGCGTGCTCGGCACGCCCGGCTTCGCCGACCCCGCCGTGGTGGCCGGGGGCGACCTCGGCGCCGCGGCGGACGTCTACGGCCTGGCGGCCGTGGCGTGGTGGGCGCTGACCGGCCGGGTCCCGCCGTCCGGCGCGGCCGGGGCCGGCCGGCGGGCGGTCCGGCGCGCCGGGGCGGAGCTGCCGGCCGGCACCTCCGCCGAGCTCCTCGCGGTGCTGCGCGAGGGCCTGCACCGCAAGCCCTCGCGCCGGCCCACGCCGGGGGAGCTGGCGCAGGCGGCAGCCGGGTGCGCTCAGCCGCGACCGCTGCGGGCGGTGGCGCGCGAGTGGGCGCCCGCCGGCCCGCTGCGCCGACCGGGCCCGGTCGGTGGTCCGGTCGGTGCTCCGGTGGGCGGGGCGACCGGCGAGCCGAGCGGCCGGGTGGCCGACGGGGGGCGTGCCGGTGTGGCGGCACCCGTCGTGCCCGTCACCCGGCCGGTGGGTCGCGCGACGCCCCCGCTGCCCCTGGCCGGCGCTGCGGACCCCGCGGACCCGGGCTCCGGCGCAGCGGCGGTCGCGGGGCGCCGCGCGCCACGGGCGGCGGCGGGCACCCGGCCGCTGCCGCGGCGCCTCCTGGCCGGTGGGGTGGCGGCGCTCGTCGTCGCCGGTGCGCTGACGGCGGCGGTGCTCCTGCGTCCCGGCGCCCCCGCGGCCGACGCGGCCGACGCGGCCGGCACCGCCCCCGCGGCGACGCCGGGGGGTCCCGAGGCCCCCGTGGCGGTCGGCGGTGGGGTCGGAGGGGACGCGGCGGCACCCGGGTCCGCCTCCTCGCCGCCCTCCTCGTCGCCGGAGGTGCCCGCCCCCGCGGAAGGGGTGGGGGACCGCGTGCTGCGCGACGGCGACGCCGGCGCCGTGGTGCGCGAGCTGGCCGCGCGGCGGGCGGACGCGCTGCGCGCCGCGGACGCCGCCGCGCTGCTCGCGGTGGACGCGCCGGGTTCGCCGGCCCTCGCCTCGGACACCGCCCTGCTGGAGCAGGTGGTGGCCGAGGGGAGCCGGTGGTCGGGGCTCGGGTTCGACGTCACCGCCGTCGAGGTGGAGTCCGCGGGCCCGGAGCAGCTGGTGGTCGTGGCGGACGTGGTCACGCAGGCCCACGAGGTCCTCGGCCCCGGCGGGTCGGTGACGAGCGTGGCCCCGTCCGCGCCGCGCACGTCCCGGCTGACGCTCGTGCGGGTCGAGGGGCACTGGCGGGTGCAGGCCGTCGGCTGACCCCGCACCGCACCGGCCCCGCCCCGGTGCCGCGCTCAGCCGCCGGGGCGCGCGCCGGTCAGCCAGCCGGCGATGGAGACCGCGTCCGGGTGCTGGAAGCGGAACCCGGCGTCCAGCAGGGCGCGCGGCACCACGCGCTGGCTCGCGAGGACCTGCTCGGAGAACTCTCCCAGCGCCAGGCGCAGGGCCGGGCGGGGCACGGTCAGCAGGGCGGGGCGGTGCAGCGCACGGCCGAGCGCGCGGGTCACCTCGGCGTTGCGCGCCGGCGCCGGGCACGCCAGGTTCACCGGTCCCGACACCGGCTGCTCCAGCAGGAACGTCAGGGCGGCGACCTCGTCGGGGGTGGAGATCAGGCTCCACCAGTGCCGGCCGTCGCCGAGCGGGCCCCCCAGGCCGAGCCGGAAGAGCGTCAGCAGGCGCCCGAAGGCACCGCCGCCCGGGTCGGCCAGCAGGCCGGTGCGCGCCAGCGCCACCCGCACCCCGGCCTCGGCGGCCGGTGCGGTCGCCTCCTCCCAGCGGGCGACGACCTCGGCCAGGAAGTCCGTGCCCCACGGTGCGTCCTCGGTGAGCACGGCCTCCCCGGCGTCGCCGTAGGCTCCGATCGCCGAGGCGTTGACCAGCACGCGCGGGGCCGTCTCCAGCGACAGCAGCGCCCGCACCAGCGTGCGCGTGGAGTCCACCCGCGAGGACAGCACGAGCTGCTTGTGGGCGTCGGTCCACCGGTGGTCGCCGACGCCGGCGCCGGAGAGGTTCACCGCCCCGTCGACCGGCCCCAGCCGCGCGGGGTCCAGCCGACCGGCGGCCGGGTCCCAGGGGACCTCGCCCGGCCCGCGCGGCTCCCGGCGCACGAGCGTGACGACCTCGTGGCCCTGCTCGCGCAGGTGCCGCACCAGGTGCCTGCCGATGAGGCCGCTGGCCCCGCTCACCACGACGCGCACCGCTCGTCCCCTCCTCGACGTCCGCTCCCGCTGGGACCCTCCCACGACGCGCACGGCCCCGCTCCCGGGAGGGGGCGGGGCCGTGCGCGCCGGGTCCCGGCGGCCGTGGCCGCCGGGCGGGTCACAGACCCAGTTCGCCCTCGAAGGCGCCGCCCTCGATGCGCTTCTTGATCGTCTGCAGGAAGCGCGCGGCGTCCGCGCCGTCCACGATCTGGTGGTCGTAGGACAGGGCCAGGTACATCATCGAGCGGATCGCGATCGTCTCCTGGCCCTCGTCGTCGGTGAGGACGACGGGGCGCTTGACGATCGCGCCGGTGCCGAGGATGCCCACCTGCGGGGCGTTGAGGATCGGGGTGTCGAACAGGGCCCCGATGCTGCCCGTGTTGGTGATGGTGAAGGTGCCGCCGGCGAGGTCGTCCGGGGTGATCTTGCTCGCCCGGGTGCGGGCGGCCAGGTCGGAGATCTTCCGGGCGATGCCGCCGAGGTTGAGGTCGCCGGCGTCCTTGATGACGGGCGTGATGAGGCCCTTGGGGGTGTCCACGGCCATCGAGATGTTCTCGCTGGCGTGGTAGACGACGTTCTCGCCGTCGATGCTGGCGTTCAGGGACGGGTGCTGCTTGAGCGCCTCGACCGTCGCCTTCACGAAGAACGGCAGGAACGTCAGCTTGGCGCCCTCGGTGGCCGCGAAGGAGTCCTTCGCGCGCGCCCGCAGCCGGGCGATGCGCGTGACGTCGACCTCGATGACGGTGGTCAGCTGCGCGGAGTTCTGCAGCGACTCCTTCATGCGCTGAGCGATGACCTTGCGCAGGCGGGACATCTTCTCGGTGGTGCCGCGCTTGGCGGAGACCTCGAAGGCCGGCGCCTGCTTCTGCTCGGGCGCCACGGCGGCGGCGGGCTGCGCCGGGGCCTGCTGGGCCTTCTCGGCCGCGGCCCTGGCCTCGTCGGCGGCCTGCTGCACGTCCTGCTTGCGGATGCGCCCACCCACCCCGGTGCCGGTGACCGTGGACAGGTCCACGTCGAGCTCCTTGGCGAGCTTGCGCACCAGCGGCGTCACGTAGGTGTTGCCGCCGGTCGGCTGAGGAGCCTCCTGGCGCGGGGCCGGGGCCTGCTGCTGCGGAGCCTGCTGCTGCGGCGTGGAGCGCGGCTCGGGGGCACCCTCGCCCGTGCTCCTGGCCGGCTGGGTGGAGGCCTCGGCCTGCTGCCGGGCCGTCTCGCGCTCGGTGACCTCGTCGGCCAGCGACTCGCCCCGCGGGTCCGGCTGCGTCTGCAGCGGCTCCTTCACGGGAGCGGGCTGCTCCTGGGCGGGCTGCTGGGCGGGCGCGTCCTGCTGCGGGGCGGAGCCCTGCTCGGAGGCGTCGCCGACGCGGGCGAGGTCGGTGCCGACCTCGACGGTCTCGTCCTCGCCGACGAGGATCTCCAGCAGGGTCCCGGCCACGGGGGAGGGGATCTCGGTGTCGACCTTGTCGGTGGACACCTCCAGCAGGGGCTCGTCCACCTCGACGGTGTCACCGACCGACTTCAGCCAGCGGGTGACGGTGCCCTCGGTGACGCTCTCCCCGAGCGCCGGCATCTGCACCGGGTTCGACATCTGTTCGGTTCTCCTCACGGACGGGCGTGTTCCGGCGCCCGGAGGACGCCGACGGGTTCGGGCGGGATCGGGGGGCCGCGCCGATGCGGCCCGCCGGGACACTCAGGAGTGCGAGTGCAGCGGCTTGCCGGCCAGCGCCAGGTGCGCCTCGCCGAGGGCCTCGTTCTGCGTCGGGTGGGCGTGCACGAGGTTCGCCACGTCCTCCGGGAACGCCTCCCAGTTGACGATGAGCTGCGCCTCGCCGACCTGCTCGCCCATGCGGGAACCGACCATGTGCACGCCGACGACCGGGCCGTCCTTCTGGCGCACCAGCTTCACGAAGCCGGAGGTGCCGATGATCTGGCTGCGGCCGTTGCCGCCGAGGTTGTACTCCACGACGTCCACGTCGCCGTACTTCTCGCGGGCCTTCGCCTCGGTCAGGCCCACGGAGGCGACCTCGGGCTCGGAGTACGTCACCTTGGGGATGCCGGTCTCGTCGATCACGGCGGGGTTCAGCCCGGCGATGTCCTCGGCGACGAAGATGCCCTGCTGGAACCCGCGGTGCGCCAGCTGCAGGCCGGGGACGATGTCGCCGACGGCGCGCACGCCCTCGACGTTGGTGCGCAGCCGCTCGTCGGTGAGGACGAAGCCGCGGTCCATCGTCACGCCCTGCTCGTCGTACCCGAGGCCGGCGGTGTTCGGGCCGCGGCCGACGGCCACGAGCAGCAGGTCCGCCTCGAACGTCTTGCCGTCCTCGAGGGTGACGACGACGCCGGAGTCGTTCTGCTCCACGCCCTTGAAGCGGACGCCGAGGGAGAACTTGATGCCGCGCTTGCGGAACGCGCGCTCCAGCGCCTTGCTGGCCGCCTCGTCCTCCAGCGGGACCAGGTGGGGCAGCGCCTCGACGATGGTGACGTCGGCGCCGAAGGACTTCCAGACGCTGGCGAACTCCACGCCGATGACGCCGCCGCCGAGGACGACCACGGACTTCGGCACCGAGTCCAGCTGCAGCGCCTGCTCGCTGGTGATGACCTTGCCGCCGATCTCGAGGCCCGGCAGGGAGCGCGAGTACGAGCCGGAGGCCAGGACGACGTTCTTGCCGGTGTAGCGCTTGCCGTCGACCTCGACGGCGTTCTTGGCGACCAGCCGGCCGGTGCCCTGCACGAGCTCGACCTTGCGGGACTTCACCAGGCCCTGCAGGCCCTTGTACAGGCGCCCGATGACGCCGTCCTTGTACTTGTTGACCCCCGCCATGTCGATGGAGTCGAAGGTGGCGCGCACGCCGAACGCCTCGGACTCGCGCGCGGAGTCGGCGACCTCGGCGGCGTGGATGAGGGCCTTGGTGGGGATGCAGCCGCGGTGGAGGCAGGTCCCGCCGAGCAGGTCCTTCTCCACCAGGGCCACGGACAGCCCGAGCTCGGCCGAGCGCAGGGCGCAGGCGTAGCCCCCGCTGCCTCCCCCGAGGATGACGACGTCGTACTCCTGGTCGGCGGCACCTGCCACGAAAAGCTCCTAGGTCGGCTGTGCTGGGACTGCTCGGCGCGATTCTGTCACTCCCGCCCCGCGGGGGGTCCAGCGGGCACGTGTGACGGGGAGCACGCCCCCCACGCGAGACGGCGGCGGCACCCGGGGGGTGCCGCCGCCGTCTGGCCCGCCTCGCGGGTGCGGGTGGCTCAGCGCTCGCGCTCGAGGTTCACGGACTCCTTGCGCAGGCTGATCGACTCCTTGCGCAGGTTCACGGACTCCTTGCGCAGGCTGATCGACTCCTTGCGCAGGTTCACGGACTCCTTGCGCAGGCTGATCGACTCCTTGCGCAGGTTCACGGACTCCTTGCGCAGGCTGATCGACTCCTTGCGCAGGTTCACGGACTCCTTGCGCAGGCTGATCGACTCCTTGCGCAGGTTCACGGACTCCTTGCGCAGGCTGATCGACTCCTTGCGCAGGTTCACGGACTCCTTGCGCAGGCTGATCGACTCCTTGCGCAGGTTCACGGACTCCTTGCGCAGGCTGATCGACTCCTTGCGCAGGTTCACGGACTCCTTGCGCAGGCTGATCGACTCCTTGCGCAGGTTCACGGACTCCTTGCGCAGGCTGATCGACTCCTTGCGCAGGTTCACGGACTCCTTGCGCAGGCTGATCGACTCCTTGCGCAGGTTCACGGACTCCTTGCGCAGGCTGATCGACTCCTTGCGCAGGTTCACGGACTCCTTGCGCAGGCTGATCGACTCCTTGCGCAGGTTCACGGACTCCTTGCGCAGGCTGATCGACTCCTTGCGCAGGTTCACGGACTCCTTGCGCAGGCTGATCGACTCCTTGCGCAGGTTCACGGACTCCTTGCGCAGGCTGATCGACTCCTTGCGCAGGTTCACGGACTCCTTGCGCAGGCTGATCGACTCCTTGCGCAGGTTCACGGACTCCTTGCGCAGGCTGATCGACTCCTTGCGCAGGTTCACGGACTCCTTGCGGAACGAGACCTCCTTGCGCTCCACGGACTCCTTGCGCGCCGAGACCGTCGCCGCGGAGGTCGCCGCGGACGCCGCCCCCGCGGTGAGCAGCCCACCGCCGGCCAGCACGGCCGAGGCGGTCACCGCGATCGTGGCGCGACGCGCCAGCACGAGCAGCCGGGCGCGCGCGGCGGAGTTCGAGGTGGAGTGCGTCGTGGGCATGGGTCCTCCGGTGATCGACCCCGTCGGTGCGGGGTGCGCGGGTGGGTTGGGTCAGGTGGACGACCGGCGTCCCCGTATGACCGTCACTGTGAGCATAGCGCCAGTCGCTCTTAGTGCACCCCTCCGCGCGGATCCCGGTGCTGAACCCGCGCGGGGCGTCAGGAGGCCAGGTCCTCCGCGAGTGCGAGCAGGGTGCGCACCGCCACTCCCGTGCCCCCGCGGTGGGTGTAGCCGTACGGCTCGGAGGTCAGGAACGACGGGCCCGCGATGTCCAGGTGCGCCCACGGCACGGGCGTGCCGTCCGCGCGCTCGCCGACGAACTCGCGCAGGAACAGCCCCGCCACGAGCATCCCGCCGGCCCGGTCGCCGATGTTGGCCAGGTCGGCCACCTGCGAGTCCAGGCTCGCGCGCAGCTCCTGCGGCAGCGGCATGGGCCAGAACTGCTCGCCGGCGCGCGCCGC
Source organism: Kineococcus sp. G2 (assembly GCF_037154035.1). Lineage (NCBI taxonomy): Bacteria > Bacillati > Actinomycetota > Actinomycetes > Kineosporiales > Kineosporiaceae > Kineococcus > Kineococcus sp. G2. The sequence goes on from NZ_JBBBEM010000008.1 coordinate 133,084, forward strand.
GGCGGCGAGCACCTCGTCGCGGAAGGCGTCGTCGTTGGCCATGACGGCCGAGACGCGGTTGCCCAGCGCCACGACCTGCGCACCCGTGAGGGTCGCCACGTCCACGACGCGGTCCGGCTGCTCCGCGGTCGCCGCCACGAGCGCGTCGGCCATCACCAGGCGGCCCTCGGCGTCGGTGTTGAGCACCTCGACCGTGGTGCCGCCGTGCATCGTCAGCACGTCCGAGGGCCGGATCGCCGTTCCGGAGGGCATGTTCTCGGCGACGGCCAGCCACCCGGTCACCCGCACCGGCAGGTCGAGGTCGGCGACCGCCCTGACGGCGGCGAGGACCGCCGCCGCCCCGGACATGTCGCTCTTCATCGTCTCCATGCCGGCCGGCGGCTTCAGCGACAGGCCGCCGGAGTCGAAGGTGATGCCCTTGCCCACCAGCGCCAGGTGGGCCTTCGCGCCCTTCGGCGCGTGCTCGACGACGACCAGCCGCGGCGGGCGGGCGGAACCCTGCCCGACGCCGAGGATGCCGCCGTAGCCGCCCTCGGCCAGCTCCACCTCCGTCAGCACGCGCACGCTCAGGCCCGTGCCGTCGGCGAGGTCGCGGGCGGCGTCGGCGAGGTCGGCCGGGGCCAGGTCGCCGGGGGCGGTGTTCACCAGGTCGCGGGCGGCGGCGACGGCCTCGCCCACCACGCGGGCGCGCTCCAGCGCGGCGCGCAGGGCCTTGTCGCGCGGCTTGGCCACCAGCAGCGTCACCTGCGCCACGGGCTCGCGCTCGGCGGCCCGGTAGCGGGTGAAGGCGTAGGCGCCCAGAGCCGCGCCCTCGGCGAGGGCGCCGGCGGTCGCGGCGTCGGGCGCGGGCAGCGCCAGCGCCACCCGGCGGCGCCCGGCCAGGGCGCGCACGGCGGTGCCGGCGGCCCGGCGCAGCGCCTCGTGGTCGTCCCCCTGCTCGCCGAGCCCGACGACCGCCACGAGGGGCGCGGCCACGCCCGCCACGCGCGGCACCAGGTGCACGGAGCCGGCCGCGCCGTCGGCGCCCAGGTCGGTCAGGGACTCCACCAGGGCCGAGCGCGCCGACCGGGGCAGGTCGTCGGCGCCCACCAGCACCGGGGCGGCGCCCGGCGCAGCCCCCGGGGCCCGGCGGGCCCCCAGCACGAGGGCGTCGGCGACGACGCTCTTGACGGACTTGCTGCTCAGCTCCAGGCGGACCACCCGCCCACCCTACCGAGCGGTGTCCGGGCTCCCCGGCCGGCTCGCGTCGCCCCCGGCTCCCGCGGGCTCCCCCGCCTCCGGCAGCGGCCCCGCCTCCGGCAGCGGCCCCGCCTCCGGCAGCGGCCCCGCCTCCGGCAGCGGCCCCGCCTCCGGCAGCGGCCCCGGCAGGGGACCGGGTTCGACCCCGGACGTCGCCCCGGACTCCGGCTCGGGCTCGGGCTCCGGCTCCGGGGTGAGCGCCGCGTCCGCGGCGGCGAGCACCTGCGCGGCCCGCAGCACCCCCAGCGCCGCGAGCGCCCCCGTGCCGGCCCCCCGGCCGGCCCCCAGGTCCAGCACCGGCGTCAGCTTCAGCCGCTCCAGCGCCAGGTGCTGCGCGGGCTCGGCGGTGCGCGCGCCCACCGCCCACCACTTCTCCGCCCCCGGAACCGCGCGGCTGGCCACCAGCGCCGCCGCCGCGCCCACGACGCCGTCGAGCAGCACGGGGGTGCGCCGGGCCGCCGCGCGCAGCAGGAGCCCGACGGCGGCGGCGGTGTCGGGGCTGCCGACCGTCTGCAGCAGGACCGCGGGCCGGGTCGCCACCGGCCGTGCGCGGCGCACGGCGTCGCGCACGGCCGCCGTCTTGCGCATCCAGGCGTCGTCGCCGATGCCGCTGCCGCGGCCCACGACGTCCACGGCCCCCTTGCGCAGGGAGGCGGCGACGAGGGTCGCGGCCACCGTCGTCGCGCCCGTGCCCACGTCCCCGAGCAGCAGCAGGTCCACGCCCTCGTCGGCGGCCTCGTCGGCGATCGCGGCCCCGGCGCGCACGGCCGCCTCCGTCTCCTCGGCCGTCATCGCGTCCGTCACCGCCGCGTCACCGCTGCCGGCGCGCACCGCGCGCGCCGAGACCGCCGGTGGCAGGGGCTGCGCGCCCGGTCCGCCGGCGGCCACGCCGACGGCGTGCACCGCCAGCTCCACACCGTCCGCCGCGGCCAGCACCGCCGCGGGGTGGGTGCCGTCCACCAGGGCGCGCACCGCGTCGGCGGTGGCGTCGGCGGGCAGCACGGACACCCCCCGCGCGGCGACGCCGTGGTCGCCGGCGAGCACCACCAGCCGCACCCGCTCCAGCGGCCCGGCCACGTCGGCGTCGCGGGTGCCGGCCAGCCAGGTGGCGAGCTCGCGCAGCCGCGACGGCGCCCGCAGCGCGGAGGCCGCGCCGGCGGGGGTGGCGGGCGGGCGCGGGGAGCGCAGGCCCTCGGCGACCTCGCGCAGGTTCAGCGGCCGCGGGCCGTCGGTCATCGTCAGCTCCTCGGGGACGGTGGTGCGGGCAGCCCGCATGGTCGCACTCCCGCGCTCGGTGTCGCCGCGCCGCGCTCGTCGGCGCACCGCGCCCCGCTTGTCGGCGCACCGCGCGCCCGCCTACCGTCGGCGCGAGCGGCCGAGGGCGATCGCTCAGGACGGCGGGTGGTGCACGGGTGGGTACCGGGGAGCGGGCGCGCGGCGGTCTCCGCGCCGCCCGCGAGGACTGGCTGGCCTCCTGCGCGAACGGTCGCGCGGGTGCTCCGCTGCCGGGCGCGCGCGAGGTGGTCTCGGCCTCGTGGTGGCGCAGCCGCGGCACGGGGCTGGACCCGGACCGGGTGCTGGCCCCGGTGGCCCTGGACGGGACCGGCCTGCGCGAGCGGCGCGCGGCGCACCCGCTGGCGCCGGTGCTGCCGACGGCGCGCCGGCTCCTGCTGGACGAGCCGCTGGGCGTGCCCGTCCTCCTGGCCGTCAGCGACGTGGACGGCACGCTGCTGTGGGTCGAGGGCGACGCGGCGCTGCGCCGTGCCGCGGAGTCGATGAGCTTCCTGCCGGGCGCCCGCTGGAGCGAGGAGGCGGCGGGCACCAACGCCCCCGGCACCGCCCTGGCCCTGGGCCGGCCCGTGCGGGTGCGCTCGGGGGAGCACTACGCCACCGCCGCGACGCGCTGGAGCTGCTCGGCCGCGCCGGTGCGCGACCCCCGCACCGGCCGGGTGCTGGGCGCCCTCGACCTGACCGGCGGCGACGACCTGGGGCGCGAGCGGGCGCTGGCGCTGGTGCGCGCGGCGGTGAGCGCGGTCGAGGGCGAGCTGCGGGTGGCGGCGCTGCGCCGCGGGCTGGCCGGCGTCCCGGCGGCACCGGCCGCCGCCGGGTTGCGCCTGCTCGGCGGCGAGGCCGTGCTGCGCGCCGGCGGGCGCGAGCACCGCCTGTCGCTGCGGCACGCCGAGCTCCTCCTGCTGCTGCTGACCGGGCCCGCCGCCGGGTGGAGCGCCGGGGCGCTGGCCGGCGCCCTCGACGAGCGCGGCCTGGTGCCGGTGTCGGTGCGCGCCGAGGTGCACCGGCTGCGCGCGGTGCTCGCCGAGCGCACCGGTGGGGCGCTCGGGCTGACGCCCTCGCCGTACCGGCTCGCCGGCGAGGTGGTCTGCGACGCGGTGCGGGTGCGCGACGCCCTGCGCGAGGGGCGGGTCGGTGACGCCGTCGACGCCTGGGTCGGCGACCTGCTGCCGGCCTCCGACGCGCCGGCGGTGCGCGAGGTGCGCGAGGAGCTGCTCGTGGCGCTGCGCACCGCCGTGCTCGAGGGCGAGGACGACGACGCGCTGCTGCGCTTCTCGCGGGGCGCCGCCGGGCGGGACGACCCGCACGTCGCGCACGAGCTGCTGCGCCGCCTCGCGCCCGGGGACCCGACCCGCGGCGAGGTGCTCGCGCGCGCCGCCCGCCTCACCGGCCGGCCGCCGGTCGCGGTCCGTGCAACGGAGGTGCAACGCGCGCGCTCGTAGCGTGGGGGCACCGGACGACGAGGTGGTCGTCCGCGTCCATCTCCGCGGAGGTCCCCATGACCGTGTACGAGGCTCCCGGCCGCTCCGGCAGCGTGGTCAGCTACGCCGGCCGGTACGACCACTACATCGGTGGCGAACGCGTACCCCCCGCCTCGGGGGAGTACTTCGAGAACCCCACCCCCGTCACCGGCGAGGTGTTCACCGAGATCGCCCGCGGCACCGCCGACGACGTCGAGCGCGCCCTGGACGCCGCGCACGCCGCCGCTCCCGCGTGGGGCCGCACGTCCGTCGCCGAGCGGGCGCTGGTGCTCAACCGCATCGCCGACCGGATCGAGCAGAACCTCGAGAAGCTCGCCGTGGCCGAGACGTGGGACAACGGCAAGCCGGTGCGCGAGTGCCTGGCCGCCGACCTGCCGCTGGTGGTCGACCACCTGCGCTACTTCGCCGGCGTGGTGCGCGCCCAGGAGGGCGGCATCTCCCAGATCGACGACGACACCGTCGCGTACCACTTCCACGAGCCGCTCGGCGTGGTCGGGCAGATCATCCCGTGGAACTTCCCGCTGCTCATGGCGGTCTGGAAGCTCGCCCCGGCGCTCGCGGCCGGCAACGCCGTCGTCCTCAAGCCCGCCGAGCAGACGCCCGCCTCGATCATGCTGCTGATGGACCTCATCGGCGACCTGCTGCCGCCCGGCGTCGTCAACGTCGTCAACGGGTTCGGTGCCGAGGCCGGCAAGCCGCTGGCGAGCTCCCCGCGCATCCGCAAGATCGCCTTCACCGGCGAGACGACGACCGGCCGGCTGATCATGCAGTACGCCAGCCAGAACCTCATCCCCGTCACGCTGGAGCTGGGCGGCAAGAGCCCGAACATCTTCTTCGAGGACGTCGCCCGGGCCAGGGACGACTTCTACGACAAGGCCCTCGAGGGGTTCACCATGTTCGCGCTGAACCAGGGGGAGGTGTGCACCTGCCCCTCGCGCGCACTGATCCAGTCCAGCATCTACGACTCGTTCCTCGACGACGCGGTGGCCCGCACGAAGGCCGTCGTGCAGGGCGACCCGCTGGACACCGCGACGATGATCGGGGCGCAGGCGAGCAACGACCAGCTCGAGAAGATCCTGTCCTACATCGACATCGGCAAGCAGGAGGGCGCCAAGCTCGTCACCGGCGGCGAGCGCGCCGACCTCGGCGGGGAGCTGTCCGGCGGGTACTACGTGACGCCGACGATCTTCGAGGGCGAGAACTCGATGCGCATCTTCCAGGAGGAGATCTTCGGCCCGGTCGTGTCGGTGGCGAGGTTCGACGACCCGGACGACGCCCTGAAGATGGCCAACGACACCCTCTACGGCCTGGGCGCCGGGGTGTGGTCGCGCGACGTCCACCTGGCCTACCGGATGGGTCGCGGCATCCAGGCCGGGCGGGTGTGGACGAACAACTACCACGCCTACCCCGCGCACGCGGCCTTCGGCGGGTACAAGAGCTCTGGCATCGGCCGGGAGAACCACCGCATGATGCTCGACCACTACCAGCAGACGAAGAACCTTCTGGTGAGCTACTCCACCTCCAAGCTCGGCTTCTTCTGACGGGCGGTGCCGACGTGACGGGTGCCCCGGTGCCGGAGAGGGTGACCCTGACCCCGCGGGCGGCGCAGCAGTTGCGCCGCCTGCGGGCGCGCCACGGGGAGCTGATGTTCCACCAGTCGGGAGGGTGCTGCGACGGCAGTTCCCCGATGTGCTTCGCAGCGGGGGACTTCCTCACCTCCGACGCCGACGAGCACCTCGGCGACGTGGTGGTGCCCGCCGAGGGGCAGTCGGAGGCGTTCTGCGTCCCGGTGTGGATGTCGAGGGAGCAGTACGCGCGGTGGGCGCACACGCACCTGACGATCGACCTCGTGCCGGGCCGGGGCGCGGGCTTCTCGCTGGAGGCCCCCGACGGGGTGCGGTTCCTGGTGCGCTCGCGCCTGCTGGGCGGCGCGGACGCCGCCGCCTCCTGCGAGGTGCCGCCGGCTGCCCGCGAGGGGGACGACGATCGATCTCAATAGGTGAGACGGTTGTCTCGCGAAGTGGATAGCGCTCATGCGCTCGGGCACCCTTCCGGTGCCCCTCGAGCACCACCGGCGACCCCGGTGCGCTCCCGGGCGCCCCGCGCCGGGCGCAGGAGGACCCCTGACGGCGGCGCGATCCGTGCAGCCAGCCCGTCCACCGAAGGTGTCCCATGGGTCCGTCCGACCTGAACCAGACCGCCCCACCGCCCGCCGCGCCGCGGGACGCGCCCACCAACCCGGTCCGCCGGGTCGCCGCCGCCAGCCTCATCGGCACGACGATCGAGTTCTACGACTTCTACGTCTACGCCACGGCCGCCGTCCTCGTCTTCGGCCCGCTGTTCTTCCCCTCCGAGAACGAGACCGCCCAGACGCTCGCCTCGCTGGCCACCTTCGCCATCGCCTTCGTCGCCCGGCCCATCGGCTCGGTCGTCTTCGGCCACTTCGGCGACCGCATCGGCCGCAAGGCGACCCTCGTGGCGGCGCTGCTGGTCATGGGGATCTCCACCGTCCTCATCGGCGTGCTGCCCACCCACGCGAGCGTCGGCAACCTCGCTCCCGCGCTGCTGTGCCTGCTGCGCTTCGGCCAGGGCTTCGGCCTGGGCGGGGAGTGGGGCGGTGCCGCCCTGCTGGCCACCGAGAACGCGCCGCCGAACCGGCGCGCGCTCTACGGCATGTTCCCGCAGCTCGGCGCCCCGCTGGGCTTCATCATCGCCAACACCCTCTTCATCGTCCTCGCCTCCACGATGAGCGACGAGGCCTTCCTGTCCTGGGGCTGGCGCGTGCCGTTCCTGCTCTCGGCCGCCCTGGTCGTCCTGGGCCTGTGGATCCGCCTCAGCCTCGCCGAGACCCCCGTCTTCGCCAAGGCGCTCGCCGAGAACCGGCAGGTGCGCGTCCCCATCGCCGAGACGATCCGCGGCAGCTGGAAGCTGCTCGTGCTGGGCGCCTTCTCGGTGATGCTGACCTACACGCTCTTCTACCTGACCACCACGTGGTCGCTCACCTACGGCACCAAGACGCTCGCCTACGAGCGCCAGGACTTCCTGTTCATGCTCTGCATCGCCGTCCTGTTCATGGCGGCGGCCACCCCGCTGTCCGGGGTGCTCTCGGACCGCTTCGGCCGCCGGCCCGTGCTGGCCACCGCGATGCTCGGCGGTGCCGCCGTCGGCCTGCTCACCGGGCCCCTGCTCGGCTCGGGCAGCACGGCCCTGGTCATGGTGTGGCTGTGCGCCGGCCTGTTCTTCATGGGTCTGGTCTTCGGGCCCATCGGCGCCTACCTGCCGGAGCTGTTCCCCACGAACGTGCGCTACACCGGCGCCTCGCTCGCCTTCAACGCCGGCAGCATCCTGGGGGCCTCGCTCGCCCCCTACACCGCGGTGCGCCTCGCGGCCGCCCACGGCGTCAGCTGGGTCGGCTTCTACCTCGCCGGCACGGCCGTCGTCAGCCTCGTCGCGCTCGCCCTGCTGCGCGAGACCCGCACCAGCGACATCGACGACTAGCGGCACCGGCGACCGAGGCGTCCCGCCCCGGTCCACCCGGCCGGCCCGGTCCCTGCGCGGGGACCGGGCCGGTCCGCGTTACCCTGCCCCTGGTCGCGCCCGCACGGCGGTGGGGCCGGTGGACGAGGGGGAGACGTGGTGGCTGGCGGCTCGGGGGCTGCGTACCGGGCGCTGTACCGGACCGTGCTGACGCGGGTCGACCCCGAGGCGGCGCACCACTGGGCGTTCAGCGCCATGCGCACCGCCGCCCGGGTCCCCCCGGTGGTCCCCGCCCTGCGCCGGACCTTCGTGCACGACGACCCGCGCCTGCGCACCCGCGCCCTGGGCATGGACCTGGCCTCCCCGCTGGGGCTGGCCGCCGGGTTCGACAAGGACGGCACCGGTGTCGAGGCGCTCGCCCACTTCGGGTTCGCCTTCGTCGAGGTCGGCACCGTCACCGCCCTGCCCCAGCCCGGCAACCCCCGGCCCCGCCTGCACCGCCTCGTCGACGACCGCGCCATCGTCAACCGCATGGGGTTCAACAACTCCGGCGCCGAGGCCGTGGCCCGCCGCCTGCGCCGGCTGCGCGCCGCGCCCCCGGCCCACCCCGTCGGCATCGGCGTCAACATCGGCAAGAGCAAGGTCGTCGCCGAGGAGGACGCCCCGGCGGACTACGCCGCCTCCGCCCGGCTGCTGGCCCCCTACGCCGACTACCTCGTCGTCAACGTCAGCTCCCCGAACACCCCCGGGCTGCGGAACCTGCAGGCCGTGGAGAAGCTGCGGCCCGTCCTCGCCGCCGCCCGCGACGCCGCCGCCGAGACCGCGCACCGGCACGTCCCGCTCCTGGTCAAGATCGCGCCGGACCTGACCGACGAGGACGTCGACGCCGTCGCCGACCTCGCCCTCGCCGAGGGTCTCGACGGCATCGTCGCCACCAACACCACGATCGGCCGCGAGGGCCTGCGCTCCCACCCCGACGCCGTCGCCGCGGCCGGCGGCGGTGGCCTGTCGGGCGCCCCCCTGCGGGAACGCTCCCTGCAGGTGCTGCGCCTGCTCGCCGCGCGCACCGCCGACCGGCTCACCCTCGTCAGCGTCGGCGGCGTCGAGACCGCCGACGACGTGCGCGAGCGCCTCGAGGCCGGTGCCTCCCTCGTGCAGGCGTACACCGCGTTCATCTACGAGGGACCCGGCTGGGCCCGGCGCGTCCTGTCCGGCCTCGCCGCCTCCCGCTCGCGCCGCGAGACCGACCGGGTCTGAGCACCGGGCACGCTCCCCGAGTTGTGGTCGCCGCCGGCAGCGACGACGGTCGGGGGAGTCCCGCGAGCGCTCCCGGCTCGCGTCCCAGGCGAGGAGCCCCATGACCGACGTCGACCAGCGCTGCCACGGCGGGCCGGACGAGCCCGCCCGCCCCGAGGACGCCGGGCGCCCGCCCGAGGGCGCCGATCCCGCCCGGTGGCGCGCCCTCGCGGTGTGCCTGGCGGCCGGGTTCATGACGCTGCTGGACGTCTCCATCGTCAACGTCGCCCTGCCCTCCATCGAGGACTCCCTCGGCGCCGGGCCCGCGCAGGTGCAGTGGATCGTCGCCGGGTACGCGCTCGCGTTCGGCCTGGTGCTCGTGCCCGCCGGCCGGGCCGGGGACCTCCTCTCCCGGCGGGTGGTGTTCCTGGTGGGGCTCGCCGGCTTCGTCGCCACCAGCGCCGCGGCCGGCCTGGTGCAGTCCGCCACCGCGCTCGCCGTCGTGCGGCTGCTGCAGGGCGTCACGGCCGGCCTGCTCAACCCGCAGGTCCTCGCCCTCATCCAGCGGCTGTTCACCGGCGACGAGCGCGCCCGCGCCTTCGCGGCCTTCGGCACCACCGTGGGGCTGTCCACCGCCGTCGGCCCGCTGCTCGGCGGCGTCATCCTGGCGGTCTTCGGGGAGGAGGACGGCTGGCGCGGCGTGTTCCTCGTCAACGTCCCCATCGGCCTGGTGCTCCTGCCGATGGCGTGGCGGTGGCTGCCGCGCCAGGGGAGGGACGAGGGGCCCCGGCCCCGCTTCGACGTGCCCGGGCTGCTGCTGCTGGCCGCCGCCGTGCTGCTCCTCATGCTGCCGTTCGTGCTCACCACCGGTGAGGGGGACTCGCCGGCCCGCTGGTGGCTGCTGGCCCCCGGCGCGCTCCTGCTGGGTCTCTTCGCCCTCTGGGAGCGTCGTCAGGACCGGCGCGGCGAGCAACCCGTCGTCGCCGCGGACCTGGTGCGCACCGCGTCCTTCACCCGCGGCGCCCTCGTCGGCGTGTGCTACTTCGCCGGCTTCACCGGCATCTTCCTCGTCGTCACCCTCCACCTGCAGTCCGGGCTGGGCTTCACGCCCCTGCAGGCGGGGCTCGTGCAGACGCCGTTCGCGCTCGCCTCCGCCGTCTTCGCCCAGGTCGGCGGCCGGCGGGTCGCCCGCGACGGCCGGCGCGTCGTCGTGCTCGGTCTCGTGGTGGTCGCCGCGGGGCTCACCGCGGCGGACGTGGTCGCCGCCGCGGTGCAGGGCACCGCCGGCGCGATCGCCCTGGCGGCCTGCCTGGCCGTCGCCGGCGCGGGCAGCGGCCTGGTCATCTCACCCAACCAGACCCTCACCCTCGCGGACGTGCCCCGCGGCGTCGCGGGCACCGCGGGCGGGGTGCTGCAGACCGGGCAGCGCATCGGCTCCGCGATCGGGGTCGCCGCCGTCACAGCCGTGTTCTTCTCCGCCCTCGCCGGTGAGGGCCTGAGCGGAGGGGCGGGCACCCGCTCCGGCACCGTGCCGCCGCAGGTGCAGGAGGCGTTCGGCGAGGCCCTGTCCACCGGCCTGCGCGTCTCCCTCGGGCTGGTGCTGGCGGCCCTGGTGCTCGCGCTGCTGGACCTGCGCCGGCGCGAGGGGAGCGTCCGTCCCCGCGCCCACCGCGGCTGACGCCCGGCGCACCCGCGCGCGGTCGGCTAGCGTCGCCCGGGTGAGGCCGACGCAGTGGACCTGGACCTTCGAGGACGCCGACGGGCGCCCCGTCGAGGGCGGTGACGACGTGCTGGCGCCCCAGGTGTTCCCGACGCAGGCCGACGCCGAGGTGTGGATCGGGGAGAACTGGCGCGCGCTGCGCGGACGCGGCGCGGAGACGGCCCACCTGGCCGGCGACGGCCGGCGCGTCGGCGGCCCGCTCGGCCTGCACCCCGCCGACTGAGCGGGGCGCGGGCCGGGCGGACCGCCGGGGGCGGCGCCGCTCAGCGGGTGCGCGTCAGGACGGCCGCTCGGTGGGGGCGTTGCGCGCCGTCATCCCCGGGTCGCGCTCGACCACGTCGCCCAGCAGGTCGTCGATGCGCGCCATGAGCTCCGGGGGGATCACCACACCGGCCGCCGCGACGTTCTCCGTCACCTGCTCCGGCCGGGAGGCCCCGATGATCGCGGTGGCGACGTTGTCGTTCTGCAGCACCCACGCCACCGCCAGCTGCGACATCGACAGGTCCAGCTCGGCGGCCACGCCGCGCAGCTTCTGCACGCGCTCGAGCACCTCGTCGCGCATCCAGCGGCTGATCATCTGCCGGCCGCCCTTCTCGTCCGTGGCGCGGCTGCCCGCCGGCGGCTCGGCGCCGGGACGGTACTTGCCGGTCAGGACGCCCTGGGCGATGGGCGACCACACCACCTGCGAGACGCCCAGCTCCCGGCTGGCGGGCACGACCTCGCCCTCGATGACCCGCCACAGCGCCGAGTACTGCGGCTGGTTGGAGACCAGCTGGAAGCCCAGCTCGCGGGCCAGGGCGTGCCCGGCGCGGATCTGCTCGGCCGTCCACTCGCTGACGCCGATGTACAGGGCCTTGCCGGAGCGCACGACGTCCGCGAACGCCTGCATCGTCTCCTCGAGCGGCGTCGTGGTGTCGTACCGGTGCGCCTGGTAGACGTCGACGTGGTCGGTGCCCAGCCGGCGCAGCGAGCCCTCGACGGACTCCGTGATGTGCTTGCGCGAGAGCCCGGAGTCGTTGGGGCCCTTCGGGCCGGTGGGGAAGTAGACCTTCGTCATGATCTCGAGGCTCTCGCGGCGCTCGCCCTTCAGCGCCTGCCCCAGGACCGTCTCCGCCGCCGTGTTCGCGTAGACGTCGGCGGTGTCGAACGTGGTGATCCCGGCGTCGAGGGCGGCGCGCACGCAGGCGATCGCGGCGTCGTTCTCGACCTGCGATCCGTGCGTGAGCCAGTTGCCGTAGGTGATCTCCGAGATCTTGAGACCGCTGCGACCGAGGTGTCGGAACTCCATGGGCGCGACGGTAGGCCCTGCGGCGCCGCGGCGCGCCCCCGCGTGCCCACGCGATCGCCTCGCGAGCGGGTGGCGGCGGGTCAGCGCGGGTGCGCGCCCCGCTCGACCATCGGCACCGGCCGGCGCATCCGGCGGATCTGCAGGGCACGGGTGACGCCGTAGGAGACCAGGCCCCGCTCGGGGGTCTCGAAGCGCTGCGCCAGGGCCTTCTTGATGCGGCGGCCCAGCAGGACGCTGTCGACCACGACGACGGCGAGCATCCCGTAGATGAGCAGGGTCGTGGCCAGCAGCAGCTCCGCCGAGCCCAGCGGCTGGGCGACCACCGACAGCAGCAGCGAGGCGCCGGCGATGATGAGGAAGTACTCGCCCACGTTGCGGCGGGCGTCGACCAGGTCGCGCACGAAGCGGCGCTGCGGCCCGCGGTCGCGCGCCGGCAGGTGGCGCTCGTCGCCGGTGAGCAGCGCCTGCTGGACCTTCATCCGCTCCTCGCGCTGAGCGGCCCGGGCGGCCTTCGCGGCGGCCTTGCGGTCCGCCGGGACGAGGGGACGGGCGTTGCGGGCCTGCGCCTCGCTGCGTCGCGGGGTCGGGCGGCCCTTGCCGCCCTGCTTCGTCAGCTCGACGACCGGGGCGGGCGGTGCCTCGGGGGCCTGCTTCTCCTTCGAGCGTCCGAACACGCCGTCAGGGTACGTCACCGCCGGCACCGCCCCGGCCGCTCGCGCCGGGGCCCGGAGTAGCGTCGGTGGGCGTGAGCCAGGACACCCCGCCCCTGCCCGCCCCCGGTCCCGAGCGCACCGAGGTGCTGCGCCGGGCGTGCGCCGCCGGCGCCGCCGCCGCGCGCGCCGACCTCGAGGCGCTGGTGCGCGTGCCCAGCGTCTCCGCGCGCGCCTTCGACCAGGCGCACGTCGCCGCCAGCGCCGAGGCCGTGGCGGACCTGCTGCGGCGGGCGGGCCTGCCGGAGGTCGGCATCCGCACCGCCGCGGCCGTCGTCGACGGCCGGGAGGTGCGCAGCGCACCCGCCGTCGTGGCGCGCCGCCCCGCGCCGGCCGGCCGGCCCACCGTGCTGCTGTACGCCCACCACGACGTGCAACCGCCCGGCCGCGACGAGGAGTGGACCAGCCCGCCCTTCGAGCCCACCGAGCGCGACGGGCGCCTGTTCGGCCGCGGCACCGCCGACGACAAGGCGGGCGTCGTGGTGCACGCCAACGCCCTGCGCACGCTGCTGCCGCTGTGGGGGCCCGAGGACGGCGTGGGCGTGACGGTGTTCGTCGAGGGGGAGGAGGAGGTGGGCTCGCCCTCCTTCGCCGCCTTCCTCGCCGAGCACCGCGCCGACCTGGCCGCCGACGTGATCGTCGTGGCCGACTCCGGCAACTGGCGGGTCGGCGTCCCGGCGATCACCACGACGCTGCGGGGCCTGGTGGACTGCGTGGTCACCGTCTCGGTCCTGACGCACCCCGTGCACTCCGGCGTCAACGGCGGTCCCGTCCTGGACGCGCTGACGTGCCTGGCGCGCCTGCTGGCCACCCTGCACGACGAGGCCGGCGACGTGGCCGTGCGCGGGCTGGTCTCCGGCAGCGCCGGGGAGGTGGACCTGAGCGAGGCGCAGTACCGGGCGGACGCCGGCGTGCTGGACGGCGTGCTGCTGGCCGGCACCGGCTCGGTCGCGGACCGGCTGTGGGCCAAGCCGGCGATCTCCGTCATCGGCGTCGACGCCACCGAGGTCGACCGCGCGAGCAACACCCTGGTGCCCTCGGCCCGGGCCAAGATCAGCATGCGCCTGGCGCCGGGGCAGGACCCGTCCGCGGCCATGACCGCGCTGCGCCGGCACCTGGTGGCCCACGCCCCCTTCGGCGCGCGGGTCGAGGTCGCCGAGGGGGAGCGGGGCAGCTCGTTCTCCGCCGACACCACCTCCCCCGCGCACGAGGTCGCGCGGGCGGCCTTCGAGCAGGCCTACGGCGCCGGCGTGGTGGAGATGGGCATGGGCGGCTCCATCCCCTTCATCGCCGACCTGGTCGCCGAGCACCCGGCCGCCTCCATCCTCGTCACCGGCGTGGAGGACCCCGACTCGCGCGCCCACGGGCCGGACGAGTCGCTGCACCTGGGCGACTTCGAGCGCGCCTGCCTCGGTGAGGTGCTGCTGCTGGACGGCCTGGCCGGCGTGCCCGCCCCCGTCACCGCTCCCGTCACCGCTCGGGGGGACGGCGCCGCGGCCGGCGCGCCGCGGCCGTAACCTGGGTCCGGGAACAACCGTGCCGCCGAGGCGGTTGGCCCGGACAGCGTCCCCAGTCGACGAGTGGAAGCGGAGACGAGCCACATGACCACGACGACCACCGCTGCAGAGGAGACCCGCGCCCACGGCGTGGAGCTCACCGACGTCGCCGCCACCAAGGTCCGCAGCCTGCTGGAGCAGGAGGGCCGCGACGACCTGCGGCTGCGCATCGCCGTGCAGCCCGGCGGCTGCTCGGGCCTGATCTACCAGCTCTACTTCGACGAGCGAGAGCTCGACGGTGACGCCGTGCGCGACTTCGACGGCGTCGGCGTGGTCGTGGACAAGATGAGCGCCCCCTACCTGGACGGCGCGACCATCGACTTCGCCGACACGATCGAGAAGCAGGGCTTCACGATCGACAACCCCAACGCTGGCAGCAGCTGCGCCTGCGGCGACTCGTTCTCCTGACGGGTCCGGCAGCACCGGCGGCCCCCGCGCTCCACGGCGCGGGGGCCGCTCGCGTGTGGGCGGCGCCGCTGCCCGCCGGCCCCGCCCGGCGCCCGCGCCGGCACCCCGGGCCCGCCCGCTTCGACTTCGAGCGCCTCGCCCCGCGCCCGGGGGAGGACCTCGTGGCCGCCGGTGGCGACCTGAGCCCCGCCACGCTGCTGTCCGCCTACGCGCACGGGCTGTTCCCGATGGGCCTGGGCGGCGGCGGCCGGGGACCGCTGGGCTGGTGGTCCCCGGACCCGCGCGGCGTGCTGGTGCCCGGGCGCGTGCACGTCTCCAGGTCCCTGCGCCGCGCGCTGCGCTCCTTCGAGGTGCGCGTGGACACCGCCTTCGACGAGGTCGTCGCCGGCTGCGCCGACCCGGCGCGGCCCGGGGCGTGGATCACCCCGGAGGTGGCCGCGGCCTACGGGGAGCTGCACCGCCTCGGCTGGGCGCACTCGGTGGAGGTCCTGCTCGACGGGGAGCTGGCCGGTGGCCTGTACGGCGTGTCGCTGGGCGGCCTCTTCGCCGCCGAGTCGAAGTTCCACCGCGTGCGCGACGCCTCCAAGGCGGCGGTGGTGGCCCTGGCGGACCTGCTCCTCGCCGACGGCGTGCCGGGACGCCTGGTGGACGTGCAGTGGCGCACGGAGCACCTGGCGACCCTCGGCGTGGAGGAGGTCGGCCGCCGCGCCTACCAGCGCCTGCTGGGTGCCGCGCTGGAGCTGCCCGTGCCGCCGGTGTTCGCGGCGCGCCCCGACCGCCCCCACAGCTACGACGGGGGGTAGTCTCATCACTCGAAGGGACGCCCCTGCCCAGGACCGTCACGGTTCGGGTGCGGGACGTCCTCGTCTCTGCACGAACCGTGGGAAGGCCGACGTTGGGCACGCGAGACTCGGACGCGACGCGTCGTCGCCGTCCCCCCAGGGCGCTGGTCGCCGGTGTCGTCGTCGGGGCGGCGGGGCTGCTGCTGACGGGCTGCGCCACCTCCGACTGGCCGGACGCGAGCGCCGGCAACTACTTCCTGCCCGACGCCAGCGTCGGGGCGACGAACGAGACCGAGCGCATCTCCGAGCTGTGGGACGGCTCCTGGATCGCCGCGCTGGCCGTGGGCCTGTTCGTCTGGGGCCTGACGATCTGGTGCGTGGTGGCGTACCGCCGCCGCAAGGGCGACCCGGACCTGCCGCCGCAGACGCGCTACAACATGCCGATCGAGATCCTCTACACCGTCGTCCCGGTGATGATGATCGGCGTCCTCTTCTTCTACACGGCCCGTGACCAGGCGGCGATCCTCGACGACTCCGGCACGCCCGACGTGACCGTGGACGTCATCGGCAAGCAGTGGTCCTGGGACTTCAACTACCTCGACGAGTCCGGGAACCCGATCGTCTACGAGGTCGGCCGCCAGGCGGAGCTCGACGGCGAGGAGCTGGTCGAGGGGCAGGTGCCCACCCTGTACCTGCCGGTGAACCAGAACGTCCAGTTCAACCTGTACTCGCGCGACGTCGCGCACTCCTTCTGGGTGCCGGCCTTCCTCTTCAAGATGGACCTGTACCCGGGCAGCTACCCGACCGGCCCGAACATGTTCCAGCTCACCCCCACCAAGGAGGGGGTGTTCCAGGGCAAGTGCGCCGAGCTCTGCGGCGACTACCACGCGGAGATGCTCTTCGAGGTCCGGGTGGTCTCGCAGGAGGAGTACGCCGAGCACCTGGAGCGTCTGGCCGCAGCCGGCCAGACCGGTGGCCTGCCGACCGCCATCGGCGGCGAGCTGGCGCGCGACCCCGGCGGTGCCGAGCCCGCCGGTGATGAGACCAGCGGGGGGAACAACAGCTGATGGCCAGCGAGAGCTTCAACGTGCCGGGCGTGGCGGCCCGGGTCACCACGCGCCAGCCGCTCGGGGCGGTCGTGCCCCGTCGCCGCGGCTCGGTCATCGCGGGCTGGTTGTCCAGCACCGACCACAAGGTGATCGGCAACCTCTACTTCATCACCTCGTTCATCTGGTTCCTCGTCGGCGGGATCCTCGCGCTGATGATCCGCGCGGAGCTGTGGGAACCGGGCATGCAGATCTACAACACGAAGAACGAGTACAACCAGTCGTTCACCATGCACGGCACGATCATGCTGCTGCTGTTCGCCACTCCGTTGTTCTCCGCCTTCGCCAACGCGATCATGCCGCTGCAGATCGGTGCGCCGGACCTGGCGTTCCCGCGGCTGAACATGATGGCCTACTGGCTCTTCCTGTTCGGCGGCCTGATCGCCGCCTCCGGCTTCCTGACCCCCGGCGGGGCGGCGGCCTTCGGCTGGACGGCCTACACGCCGCTGTCGGACGTGATCCACTCACCCGGCCTGGGCGGCAACCTGTGGGTGATGGGCCTGGCCATGACGGGCTTCTCCACCATCCTCGGCTCCGTCAACTTCATCGCCACGATCCTGTGCATGCGCATGCCCGGCATGACCATGTTCCGGATGCCGATCTTCACCTGGAACACCCTGATCACCAGCGTGCTGGTGCTCATGGCCTTCCCCGTGCTGGCCGCGGCGCTGTTCGCCCTGGGCGCCGACCGGATGCTCAACGCGCACATCTTCGCGCCCGAGGCGGGCGGCTCGATCCTCTGGCAGCACCTCTTCTGGTTCTTCGGGCACCCCGAGGTCTACGTCATCGCGCTGCCGTTCTTCGGGATCATCACCGAGGTCATCCCGGTCTTCAGCCGCAAGCCGGTCTTCGGCTACAAGGGCCTGGTCTTCGCGACCGTGTCCATCGCGGGGCTCTCCACCACCGTCTGGGCGCACCACATGTACGCCACCGGCAAGGTGCTGCTGCCCTTCTTCGCGTTCATGACGATGCTCATCGCGGTGCCGACGGGGCTGAAGTTCTTCACCTGGATCGGCACCATGTGGCGCGGCTCGATCACCATGGACACCCCCATGCTGTGGGCGATCGGCTTCCTGGTGACCTTCCTCTTCGGTGGTCTGACCGGCGTCATCCTGGCCTCCCCGCCGCTGGACTTCCACGTCACCGACTCCTACTTCGTGGTGGCCCACTTCCACTACGTCGTCTTCGGCACCGTGGTCTTCGCGATGTTCGCCGGCTTCCACTTCTGGTGGCCGAAGCTCACCGGCAAGATGCTCGACGAGCGCCTGGGCAAGATCCACTTCTGGATGCTGTTCGTCGGTTTCCACACCACCTTCCTCATCCAGCACTGGCTGGGGGCGGCGGGCATGCCGCGCCGGTACGCGGACTACCTCCCGGGTGAGGGCTTCCAGTCCATGCACCAGATCTCGACGGTCGGCTCCTTCATCCTCGGCGCCTCCTTCATCCCGTTCATGTGGAACGTGTACCGCACCGCGCGGTTCGGCGAGAAGATCACCGTGGACGACCCCTGGGGCTACGGCATGTCGCTGGAGTGGGCCACCTCGTGCCCGCCGCCGCGGCACAACTTCACCTCGCTGCCGCGGGTGCGTTCCGAGCGCCCGGCGTTCGACCTGCACCACCCGGAGGCGGTCGCGCACGACACGCCCACCGAGGGCAGCCGGAAGAACCTGCTGGACCACGTGTACGGCGAGCCGGACCTCTCCGGCCGTCAGGAAGATGTCGGAGGCCGCTGACCGATGAAGCCCGAGACCTGGCTGTTCTCCGGGGGGATGCTGTTCTTCTTCCCCGTGGCCTTCGTGTACGGCCTCTTCACCCAGTGGCAGGAGTGGGTCGGTTTCATCGCCCTCCTGCTCACGGGTGGCCTGGCGCTGCTGGTGGGGGTCTACCTCTTCATCACCGCCCGGCGCATCGACGCCCGGCCCGAGGATGACCTGCGCGCCGACGTCACCGAGGGCGCGGGGGAGCAGGGCTTCTTCCCGGCCTACAGCTGGTGGCCCCTGTACCTCTCCGCCGCCTGCGCCGTCGTCTTCCTCGGTGCCGCGATCGGCTGGTGGCTGTGGTTCATCGGTCTGGTCTTCACCATCCCGATGATCATCGGCTGGGTGTACGAGCACTACGTGGGTGAGTACGCCCACTGAGGTCGACCCGGCACGACACGACGGGGCTCCTCGTGCTCGCCCCACCGGGCAGCGGGCGCTCACGCGCCCGTCGTCGGCCCCCTCCCGTCCGCCCTGCCGGTGGACCCCCGCGAACGTCCTGCAGCCGGACGCGGCGCCGGGGTGGAAGCCTCCGAGGCCGCGGATCGTTGTGCTCGGGAGTGCAACGCACGGCCCCGGCGCCGCGTCCCACCAGTGGGGCCGCCCCAGCGCGAAGGGCGGGAAGCGAGAGACGACCGAGGTCCCCACGTGGGGCCCACAGGGGGTAAGCAGCAGTTGAGCACGTCGCACCAGCACGTCCGCGCCTGGGCACCCGCAGCCCTCGTCCTGGCCATGGCCACGGCCGTGAGCGCCTGCGGGCCCGGGACGACCAGTAGCACCGGCACGGCGGTGCAGGCCCGCGCCGGCGCACCGGCCACGCCGAGCGTCCCTCCGGTCGAGGTGAGCGTCGCACCCGCCGACCCCGGGACAGGTGTGCGGCTCGACACCCCGATCACCGTGTCCGTCGCCCGCGGGGACCTGCAGCAGGTCACCGTGACCGCTCCTGACGGCACCCCGCTGGAAGGCGGTCTCGACCCCACCGGTGCCACCTGGACCAGCACGGGGGAGCTGGCCCCCGGCACCCGCTACGCCGTGCACGTCGTCGCCACCGACACGGCCGGTGAGACGGTCACCCGCGACAGCGCGGTCACGACCCTCACCCCGGCGACGACCGCCTTCCCGGCCGTCGCCCCCCTCGACGGCTCGACCGTCGGTGTGGGCATGCCGATCATCGTCACCCTCGACGAGCCCGTCGCCGACGACCGGCGCGACGAGGTGGAGAGCAACCTGCACGTCACCACCACGCCCACGGCCGTGGAGGGGTCCTGGAGCTGGCAGTCGGACTCGAAGGTGGAGTTCCGCCCGAAGGAGTACTGGCCGGCGCAGACCGCCGTTCACCTCGACGTGGATCTCGGCGACGTGGAGGTCGCTCCAGGGGTGTGGGGCACCACGCGGGACATCGACTTCCAGGTCGGCAGCGCGATGGTGAGCACGGTGGACCTCGACGCCCACACCCTCACCGTCACGCGGGACGGTGAGGTCCTGCGCACCATCCCGATCACGGCGGGCCAGTCCGGCCACGGGGGCCGGTACGTCACGCGCAGCGGCACCAAGGTCATCATGAGCCGGGAGGAGTCGCGGCAGATGGACGCCGAGACCACCGGCGTCAGCCCCGACGACCCCGAGTACTACAACGTGGCGGTGGAGTACGCGATGCGCCTGACGAACTCGGGGGAGTTCCTGCACGCCGCGCCCTGGTCCGTCGCGTCGCAGGGCAGCGCCAACGTCAGCCACGGCTGCACCGGCATGAGCACCGAGGACGCCCGCTGGCTGTTCGAGCGCTCCAAGGTCGGCGACGTCGTCGTCTTCACCGGTACCGACCGCGGTGTGGAGGACGGCAACGGCTTCTCGATGTGGAACGAGACGTGGGAGGAGTGGACGGCGGGTTCGGCCCTCACCTGAGCCGCTCCCTCTCCAGCACGACGAAGGCCCCGGGCAGGTGCCCGGGGCCTTCGTCGTGCGTACCGCCGCGCAGGTCGCGGCGTCAGTCAGCCGTGGTACTTCTGCGACGTGGCGATCGCCGCGTTGCCGCCGTCCTCCTCGATCGAGGCGTGCTCCTGGCTCTCGATCTCGGTGTCGTGCCCGTGGTGCGCGGCTGCCAGCTCCGCCGGCGTCACCGGCTCCACGCGGTCCTCGAAGTAGAAGCGCGACAGACGGCGCTGCACCTTGCCGTACAGGCTGTTCGGGTTGCCCGCGTCGAGACGGTCCTCGACGTCCATCGGGCGGTTCGAGTCGTGCTGCACCAGGACCCAGCGCTCCGCCTCGCTCAGCGGGGCGTGGACCTCGATGAACTCACCGTGCGGCAGGCGCACGATGCGGCCGGTCTCACGGCCGTGCAGCGCCTTCTCGCGGTCCTTGCGCTGCAGCCCCAGGCAGATGCGCTTGGTGACCACGAAGGCCAGCGCCGGTAGGACGAACACCGCCACACGCATGAACCGGGTGATGTCGTTGATCGACAGCCCCACCATGTGGGCGATGACGTCGTTGCCGCCCGAGATCCACAGCAGGACGTAGAACGTCAGCGCCATGACCCCGAGCCCGGTGCGGGTGGGGGCGTTGCGGGGACGGTCCAGCAGGTGGTGCTCGCGGCGGTCGCCCGTCGCCGCCTGCTCGATCCACGGGTACAGGGCCCCTGCCGTCATCACGAACAGGATGAGCACCGTCGTGGGGATGAAGATGTTCATCGAGAACGTGAAGCCGAAGAGCGTGAACTCCCACCAACCGGGTGTGATGCGCACCGCGCCGTCCAGCCAGCCCATGTACCAGTCCGGCTGCGAACCCGCCGTCACGGGGGAGGGGTCGTACGGCCCGTACGCCCAGATCGGGTTGATCTGCACCAGGCCGGCGATCAGCGCGATGACGCCGAAGACGATGAAGAAGAAGCCACCGGCCTTCGCCATGTACACCGGGAAGAGGGGGAAGCCGACGACGTTGTCCTCGGTGCGGCCCGGCCCGGGGTACTGGGTGTGCTTGTGGATCACGACCAGGGCCAGGTGCACCACGATCAGGCCCAGCATCACCGCCGGCAGCAGCAGGATGTGGATGGTGAAGAAGCGCGGGATGAAGTCCTCGCCGGGGAACTCCCCGCCGAAGAGGAAGAAGCTGATGTAGCTGCCGACCACCGGGACGGACAGGATGATCGCCTGGGCGATGCGGATGCCGGTGCCGGAGAGCAGGTCGTCGGGCAGCGAGTAGCCGGTGAAGCCCTCGAACACGGCCAGGATCGCCAGCACCAGGCCGATGACCCAGTTGATCTCGCGCGGCTTGCGGAAGGCGCCGGTGAAGAAGACGCGGATCATGTGCACGACGGTCGCCGCCACGAAGATCAGCGCGGCCCAGTGGTGCACCTGGCGCATGATCAGGCCGCCGCGCACGTCGAACGAGAGGCGCAGCGAGGAGGCGTAGGCCTCGGAGACGCCCTGCCCCGCCAGCGGTGCGTAGTCGCCGTTGTAGACGGTGTGCGCCGCGCTCGGCTCGTAGAAGAACGTCAGGAACGTTCCCGTGAAGAGCAGGATGACGAAGCTGTAGAGGGTGATCTCACCCAGCATGAACGACCAGTGGTCGGGGAAGATCTTGCGAGCGAAGCCGTTGACGATCTTGCTCGCGCCGACGGTGTCGTCGGCGAAGTTCCCGACGCCACCGGCGGCCTTGTCGATGGTGCTCATCCGCGCTCCCAGAAGCTCGGGCCCACGGCTTCGTGGAAGCCGCTGCTCGCCTGCAGGTACCCCTCGGCGTCCACCCGGATGGGCAGCTGCGGCAGAGGACGGTTGGCGGGGCCGAAGATCACCTTGCAGTCCTGCGTCACGTCGAAGGTCGACTGGTGGCAGGGGCACAGCAGGTGGTGGGTCTGCTGCTCGTAGAGGGCCACGGGGCAGCCCATGTGCGTGCAGATCTTCGAGTAGGCGACGATGCCGTCCACGCCCCACTCGGCCGACTTCGGCGTGAGCAGGTCCTCGTCCAGCCGCATGAGCAGGACAGCGGACTTCGCCTTCTCGTTCAGCGGCTCCTCGAGCTCGTCGATGCCCTCGGGCATCACGTGCACGACGGTGCCGTACGACAGGTCGGCCGCCCGGATGCGCCCGCCGGTCGGGTCCTTGACCAGGTAGGTGTCCTCCTCCCACATGGTCTCGGAGAGGCTGTTGCCGGGCAGCGGCCCGGTGTCGCGGAAGAAGAAGACGGCCGGCAGCGGGAAGAGCGCCAGCGCACCGATGAGGGTGTTGCGGATCAGCGGGCGCCGGCCCAGGCCGGCCTCGGCGGAGCCCTCCTTGAGGATGGCCACCGCCTGCTCGCGCTCGGCGGTGGTGCCGCGCTGGCGGTGCCGGTAGTCGATCCGCTCGTCGTCCGGCATCAGGGTCTTCGCCCAGTGCACGGCCCCCACGCCCAGCATGAACAGGGAGACGAACATGCACAGGCCGATGGCGCGGGTGGAGGTGCTGATGCGGTCCCAGCCGCCGTTGTACTCGATCCCGACGATCGAGGCGATGACCCCGATGGAGCCCAGCACCGACAGCAGCAGCATGAACGCCACCTGGCGCTCGGCCCGCTTGGCGGCCTGCGGGTCGACGTCGCCCAGGCGGTGGCGGTGCGGCGGGAGGCCGGGGTTCTCGAACCGCTCCGGCACCCCGCTCCCGGACTTCGCCAGGGCGGTGGACCCCTGCCCGTGCGCCTCGTCGGCGCGTTCGATCTCGCTCATGCTCCCTGCCCGTCCGTGCGGAGTCCTGCCCCGCGATCCATGTCGGTCACCGCGCCGGTCGTCACGAGGACTTCATCCCCAGCCAGACCGAGCAGCCGATGAGGAGCCCGATGCCCGCGATCCAGGCGAGCAGGCCCTCGCTCACCGGGCCCAGCGAGCCCAGCGGCAGGCCGCCCGGCTCGGGGCGGAACTCCTCCTCCTGGGTGAGCCAGGCGATGATCGCGGTCTTGTCCTCGGGGCTGATGGTGCTGTTGGGGAAGACCGGCATCGACTGCGGGCCGGTCACCATCGCCTCGTAGATGTACTTGCCCTCGACGCCCGTCAGGTCCGGGGCGTACTTGCCACCGGTGAGGGCGCCGCCCTTGCCGGCGAAGTTGTGGCACATCGCGCAGTTGGTGCGGAAGATCTGGGCGCCGCGGGAGACGTCCTGGGCGGTGACGTCCGACAGGTCGAGGATGTCCTCGCCGGGGATGGCCGGCCCGGGGGCCAGCGAGGCGATGTACGCGGCCATCTGGTTGATCTGCTCCTGCGAGAAGCGGATCTTCGGCACCTCGGGAGCCTGCGCGGAGGACATCTGCAGCGGCATGCGGCCGGTGCCGACCTGGAAGTCGACGGAGGCCGCGCCCACGCCGATGAGGGAGGGGCCGGCGCCGCTGCCGTCCACGATCTCGCCGCCCTGCGCGTCCAGGCCGTGGCAGGTCGCGCAGTTGGCGAGGAACAGCTCCTTGCCGGCCTCGAGGTCGTCCGCGTCCGCCGTCGCCGTGGAGGCCTCCGCCGGGCGGGGGGCCACAGCGGCGTACAGGCCGCCGACGAGGACGAGCGCCAACGCGATCAGCACGACGACGGCCAGCGGGTGGCGCCGTCGGGCGCTGAGTGCGGTGAGGGTCCTGGTCACGGTCGTGGTGCTCGCTTCCGTCGGGGCTTTCGCGTGCGGTGGGGAGGACTGCTGGTCACTGGAGGACGTAGATGACCGTGAAGAGGCCGATCCACACCACGTCGACGAAGTGCCAGTAGTACGAGATGACGATCGCGCTGGTCGCCTCCTGGTGCCCGAACCGCTTCGCGGCGAACGAGCGCACGATCACCAGGAGGAAGGCCACCAGGCCGCCCAGCACGTGGATGCCGTGGAAGCCGGTGGTCAGGATGAACGCCGAACCGTAGGAGTCCGAGGCGATCGTCAGGCCCTCGACGGCCAGCTCCGCGTACTCGTACACCTGTCCGGCGACGAAGATCGCGCCGAAGATGTACGTGAGGACGAACCACTCCTGCATGCCCCAGGTCCCGACCTGCCACAGCCGGCCGCGGCGCCGCGGCTGGAAGCGCTCGGCGGCGAACACGCCGAACTGGCACCAGAACGACGAGATCACCAGGACGATCGTGTTCACGGTGGCGAAGGTCACGTTCAGCTTCTCGGTGCCCGTCTCCCACAGGTCGGGCGCCACCGAGCGCAGCGTGAAGTAGATGGCGAAGAGGCCGGCGAAGAACATGAGCTCGCTCGCGAGCCACACGATCACGCCCACCGACACCAGGTTCGGCCTGTTCACCGAGCCGTGCGCGGGACTCGGGGTACTGCTCTGGACAGCCTGTGCACTCGCCACGGCAGCCATCATGCCCCACCACCCCCCGTACGTGCCGACCGGCCCACCGACAACGTGTCGTAGACCACGGGGCGGCCCGGCCCTGGTCCGTCCGGGTGACGCGCGGCGACGGGTGCGCGGGAAGCGTGCGGGAGGTGCGGGGGAGGTGCGCGGGGCCGGTGGCGGAGCGGTGCCGAGGCCGCACCGGTGCGGTGCGGACCCGGCGTCCGGCGGGATCAGTAGGGTGCGGGCGCAGCCCTCGACCCGCCACGACCCCCGGGGACCCCCATGACGCTCCCGCAGGCCAGCGCGCCCTCCGGCGCACCCACCGCACTCGGGCGCACCGGCGCGCCGACGTGGCCGCGCCTGCTCGGTGAGCTCCTCGCCGGCCGCGACCTGGCCGCCGCCGACACCGCCTGGGCGATGGAGCGGGTCATGCGAGGCGAGGCGGGCGACGTGCCCCTGGCCGGCTTCCTCGTGGCGCTGCGCGCCAAGGGGGAGACCAGCGCCGAGCTGGCGGGTCTGGCCGACGCGATGCTCGCGCACGCCGTCCCGCTGCGCGTCGCCGGACCCACCGTCGACCTCGTGGGCACCGGCGGCGACCAGGCGCACACCGTGAACATCTCCACGATGGCGGCCCTGGTGCTGGCGGGCGCGGGGCACCGGGTCGTCAAGCACGGCAACCGGGCCGCGTCCTCCTCCTCCGGCTCCGCCGACGTGCTCGAGGCGCTCGGGGTGGACCTGGACCTGCCGCCCGCGCGGGTCGGGGAGGTCGCCGTGGAGGCCGGCATCACGTTCTGCTTCGCCAAGGTCTTCCACCCCGCGTTCCGGCACGCCGCCGGCGCCCGCAGCGGACTGGGGGTGCCGACGGCCTTCAACGTCCTGGGGCCCCTGACCAACCCGGCCCGCACGGACGCCACCGCGGTGGGCGTGGCCGACGCCCGGATGGCGCCCCTGGTCGCCGGCGTCCTCGCCGCCCGGGGCACCGCCGCGCTGGTCTTCCGCAGCGACAACGGCCTCGACGAGCTGACGACCACCGCCCCGGCCCGGGTCTGGGCGGTCGAGGGCGGGCGGGTGCGCGAGACCGCGCTCGACGCCGTCACCGAGCTCGGCATGGCCCCGGCCGCGCTCGCCGACCTGCGCGGCGGCGACGCCCGCCACAACGCCGGCGTGGCCCGGGAGCTGCTCGCGGGCGCGCGCGGGCCGGTGCGCGACGCCGTCGTGCTCAACGCGGCCGCCGCCATGGCGGCGGCCGGGGTCCGCGCCCCGGCACCCGCGCCGCACGACCTCGTCGAGGGGCTCGCGGCGCACCTGGCCGAGGGCGTGCGCCGCGCCGAGGAGGCGATCGACTCCGGCAGCGCCGCGCGCGTGCTGCAGCGGTGGGTGGCCGCCACCCGCGCCTGACGGCGCGGCCGCTCGAACGGGCCGGGCGCGCCGGTCGAGCGGGTCAGTCGAGGCCGAGGTCGAAGGCGCTCTCGAGGTCGTGGCGCGAGTACGCGCGGAAGGCGATGTTCGTCGTCGTGGTGGTGATCCCCTCCACGCGGGCGATGCCGCCGGCGATGACGTCGGCGAGCTGCTCGTGCCGGCGCACCCGCACCACCACGACCAGGTCGACGTCCCCGGTGACGGAGTACACCTCCGAGACGCCGTCGAGGTCGGCCAGCACCTCGGCGACCTCGGGGATGCGCCGGCCGTCGGTGCGCACGTTGACGATGGCGGTGATCACCCGCGCAGCCTAGGACGCCGTGCCCGCGGTGCCCAGCCGGTGCCGCGCCCAGCCGGCACCGCGCACCGGCAGCGCCCACGGCGCGGCCGCGCCGTCGACCGAGACCAGGCGCACGCCCGGCTGCTCCAGCCAGCCCACCAGCGCGTCCGTCTCCTCCACCAGCGCCGCGGGCCGTCCCGGCGCCGGCGGCTCCACCACCTCGCCGGTGGCCCGCAGCGCCGCCACGTGCGGCACCGGGTCCGCCCCGCGCGGGGTCAGGGTGGTGCCGGCCAGGCGGCCGTGGCGCACCAGCACCAGCTCCCAGCCGCCGTCCGGCCACCCGGGCTCGGGCGCGCACCGCCGGGCGGCCACCAGCTCCGGCGTCCCCAGCAGCGGCGCCCGGCGCTGGGCGCGCTCGGCCGCGCGCAGGAGGGCGTCCAGCCGGTCGCGCACCTGCCCGGCCTCCTCGAACCGCTCCTGCTCCGCCAGCGCGCGCATGCGCCGCAGGCCCGCTTCCAGGGCGGTGCTCGCGTCCTCGCGCATCGAGGCGCGCACCTGCTCCACCACGACCGCGTACGAGGTGGCGTCCTGCCCGCCGCGCCGCGGACCCAGGCACGGCGCCCCGCAGCGGCCCAGCTCCGCCAGCGCGCACGCCCCCGGGCCGTCGGCGGGCGGCACCCTCGGGATGCGCCGCGTGCAGCGCCGCAGCGGGTGCAGGTCGTGCAGGGCCTGCACGGCCAGCTCCGCGGTGCGCGCCGAGCGGAAGGGGCCCAGGTACTCCGCGCCGTCGGCGGCGTCGGCGCGCACCTGCCGCACCAGCGACAACCGCGGCCACGGCCCGGTCGTCAGCTTCACCCACGTCGCCCGCTCGGGGGTCTTCGAGCGCCGGTTGTACGGCGGCCGGTGCTCGGCGATGAGCCGCAGCTCGCGCACCCGCGCCTCCAGCGGCGTCGCGCACACCACGGGCACCACCTCGGTGGCCGCCCGCACCATCTCGGTCATCCGCGCGCGCGTCTCCGAGGCCGTGAAGTACGACGCGACCCGGCGGCGCACGTCCACCGAGGTGCCCACGTACAGCACCCGGCCGGCGGCGTCGCGGAACAGGTACGCGCCCGGCGCGGACGGCAGCCCCACCGCCAGGTGCTTCTTGCCGCGCCGCGACGCCACCGCGGTGGACGTCACCGCGTGCAGGTCCTCCAGCGTCCGCACGCCCCGGTTGCCCAGGCGCCCCAGCAGCGCGTGCAGCACGTCCACGGTGGCCCGCGCGTCGTTCAGCGCCCGGTGGTCCGGCGCCGTGGCGGTGCCGAGCAGCCGCGCCAGCGTGCCCAGCTTGTGGTCGCGCGCCTCGTCGCGGCCGACGAGGGCGCGCGCCAGCGCCAGCGTGTCGACGACCTCCGGGCGCGGCCACTCCAGCCCGGCGCGCTCGCACGCGGCGGCCAGGAACGCCGTGTCGTAGCGGGCGTTGTGCGCCACCAGGACCGCCCCGCGGGAGAACTCCAGGAAGCCCGGCAGCACCGCGGCCGCCGGCGGCGCACCCGCCACCATCGAGGAGGTGATGCCGGTGAGCACCTGCACCACGGCCGGGACGGGCACCTCGGGGCGCACCAGCGTCTGGAACTCGCCCAGCACCTCGCCCCCGCGCACCTTCACGGCCCCGATCTCGGTGATCCCGCCGTCGGCCGGCGACCCGCCCGTCGTCTCCAGGTCGACGACCACGAACGTCGTGGTCTCCAGCGGCCGGCCCAGGTCCTCGAAGCTCGCCTGCACGGGGACGGGGAGGGCCCCGCGGGGCGGGCCGGGCGAGACGGGCACGCGCGCACGGTGCCACGCCCCTGCGACACGACCGGGGCGCGTGCCCGCGACACGCCCCGGCGGGGCGTGCGCCGCCCCCGCGGGAGCCGGCCGCCGGAGGGTGCCGCCGGAACGGGTCTGTCGGAGGGGCCGCCTAGCGTGCGCGACGCCGGCGAGGGTCCGGCCGGGCCGGGAGGTGCCCGCGACGGCGTGGAGGTGCCGGTGCTCATCGACTGCGACAGCTGCACGGTCCGCCCGGCGGCGTGCTCGGAGTGCGTCGTCTCGGTCCTGCTGGGCGAACCGGGCCCCACCCGGCTCGCCCCCGAGGAGCGCGACGCGGTGCAGGTGCTGGCCCGCTCCGGGCTCGTGCCGCCGCTGCGGCTGCGGGCCGGTGACCGCCGGGCGGGCTGAGGGCCCGCCGGGCACCGGCGCGCGCACGGGGACGGGCACCGGGCCGGGCGCCGGCGGGTGCGACGATGCCCCGGTGGACCGGCGCTCGGCGGTGCCGCGGCGGGCGCTGCTCACCGCGGGGTGCTGCCTGCTCGCCGGGTGCACCGGCCCGCGACGGCCCCCGGCGGGTCCCGCAGCCCCCAGCGGCCCCGCGAGCCCCGCGCGCGCCGACGCCGTCCTCCTGCTCGCCGAGCGCGGCCGCGCACTGGCCGCCGGTGACGTCGAGGCGGCCGGGGCCGTCTGCGCCCCCGGGCCACCCGCCGCGCACGCCCGGCTGCACCGGGCGGACACCGCCGCCGTCGCCGCCGGACTGCTCTCCTGGGCGGTGGACGTGCAGGAGGTCGCCGGTGGCCGCGTGAGCGGCCGACTGCGCGTGCGCGTGGCCGGGGAGGGCCGCGAGGTCGTGGGCCGGCTGCACGCCGGCCTGGTGCCCCGCGGCAGCGGGCACGCGCTCGCGCTGCCCGACGGGACCACCACGCCGCAGCCGTGGGACCTCGGCGAGGTCGACGCCCGAGAGGTCCCCGGCGGCGTCGTCCTGCTCGTCCGGGCCCCCGGACCGCCCCCGGTGCCGGCACCAGCCGGGGACGTGGCCCGGGAGGTGGCCGGCCAGGTCGCCGCGGACCTGCCGGGCGCCGCGGCCCGGGTGGCGGCGGCCTGGGGCGGTGAACCGCCCGGCACCGCCGTCGTCGTCGTGCCCACGACGGACCTGCTCGCCCGGCTGGCCGCGCTGGAGCCCGGCCGCGCCGCCGCCCTCGACGCCGTCGCGGTGGGCGAGGACTCCCACCTGGCCGACGGCGCCCCCGCCGGCGTGCGCGTCGTGCTGGCCGCCGAGCGCTTCGCGCGCCTGACCCGCACCGGCCGCACCGCCACCCTCACCCACGAGCTGGTGCACGCCGCCGTCCGGGCCACCACCACCGCCCGCCCCGCCGCCGACGGCGCGCGGCCCGTGCCCCGCTGGCTCTCCGAGGGCTACGCCGACCACGTCGCCCGGCAGGGGATCGACGTGCCCGCCGCGCTGCTCGCCGCCCCGCTGCTGGACGCCGTCGCGGCCGGCGCGGACCCCGCCGTGCCCGCCGACACCGCCTTCGACGACACCGGCGGCGACCTGCAGGTGGCGTACGCCGCCGCGTGGACCCTCGTCACCTCAGCCGCCCGCGCCGCGGGTGCCACGGGCACCGCCGCCGTCACCGCCCTGCACCGCGGTCTCGCCACCGCCCCCGAGCGCGGCGGCGCGGCGACCGCCCCGCGCGCGCAGCGGCTGGACGCGGCCTGCCGCGCCACCCTCGGCGCCGGGTGGGGCGAGGTCGTGCGCACCTGGCGCGCCGACGTCACCGGCGGCCTGGTGGGGTGGGGACCGTGAGCACCCTCGTCGTCACCAACGACTTCCCCCCGCGCACCGGCGGCATCGAGTCGTTCGTGCACGCCGTGGCGCGCCTGCTGCCGGCGGCCACCGCCCGCCGCGGTGGGGCCGGCGCCCGCGAGGCCTCCCGCGTCGTCGTGCACACCGCCCGCCAGCGCGGGGACGCCGCCGTCGACGCGGCGCTGGCCGACGCCGGGATCACCGTCGTGCGCGACCCCTCGCCGCTGCTGGTGCCCACCCCGCCGATCGTCCGGCGGCTGCGGCGCACCGCCCGCGAGCACGGCGCCGACCGCGTCTGGTTCGGCGCCGCCGCGCCCCTGGGCCTGGCGGCGCCCGCCCTGCGGCGCGCCGGGGTGGCCCGGTCGGTGGCCACCACCCACGGGCACGAGGTGTGGTGGTCCACCCTGCCCGGCTCGCGGGCCGCGCTGCGCCGCATCGGCGAGGACACCGACACCCTCACCTACCTGGGCCCCTGGTGCCGCTCGCGCATCGAACGGCCGCTGAGCGCCGCCGCCCGTGCCCGGATGCGCCGGCTGACCCCCGGTGTGGACGCCGACGTCTTCCGGCCCGGCTGCGGCGGTGAGGAGGTGCGCGCCCGGCACGGCCTGGGCGAGCGGCCCGTCGTGGTGTGCGTCTCCCGGCTGGTGGCCCGCAAGGGCCAGGACGTGCTCGTGCGCGCCCTGCCCGAGGTGCGCCGGCGCGTGCCCGGCGCCGCGCTGCTGATCGTCGGCGACGGCCCGCACCGCCCCGCGGTGGAACGCCTCGTGGACCGCCTCGGCCTGCGCGGGCACGTCGTGCTCACCGGTGCGGTGCCGTGGAGCGAGACGCCCGCCCACTACGACGCCGGCGACGTCTTCTGCATGCCCACCCGCACCCGGCTGGGCGGCCTGGAGCCGGAGGCCCTCGGCATCTGCTACCTGGAGGCCGCCGCCACCGGCCTGCCCGTCGTGGCCGGCGACTCCGGCGGCGCGCCCGACGCCGTGCTGGACGGCGTCAACGGCCACGTCGTCGACGGCCGGGACGTCGCCGCCGTCGCCGACCGCGTGGCCGGCCTGCTCGCCGACCCCGGCCGCGCCCGCGCCCTGGGTGCCGCGGGGCGCGCCTGGGTCAGCCGGAGCTGGGGCTGGACGGCGCAGGCGGACCGCCTGGCCGCGCTGCTCGCCGGCGCCGACGTGCCGGACGAGCCCCCGGGACCCCCGCCGGGCCGTCCGTCGGGCGGTGCGCCGGGGGAGCCGTCCCGCTGACGGGCGGCCGGGCCCCGGCGCTCGCGGCCACCGCCAGCAGCAGCAGCGCCCCCACCAGCCAGAACTGGTTGTAGAACGCCTGCTTGTTGACGAGGTTGACGACCATCAGCACCGCCGCGCACCAGGTCAGCAACCCGGCCAGTCCCACCGGGCGCCGGTGCAGCGCCACCACGGCGGCGCCCACCACGAGGACGACCACCGCGCCGACCACCGCGAACGGCAGGCGCACTCCCGTCTCGTTGAGGACCGCGGTGTAGAGGGTGTCGGCGAACCGCAGCGGCGGCAGCTCCAGCATCGTGCTCACCGTGTCGTGCGCGAAGTCGCCCGGAGCGCTCAGCGCCCACGGCGCCACCAGCAGTCCCGCACCGCCCACCGCGACCGCGGTGCGGCGCACCCCGAAGCGGGGCCAGACCGCCAGCAGCGGCAGCAGCACCACCACGTGCTGCTTGGTGGCCAGCGCCACCGCCAGCGGCACCACCGCCCACCAGGCGCCCGTGCCGCCGCGCGCCACCAGCAGCGCCCAGCCGGCCAGGCCCACCAGCACGGTGGGTTCGGTCCACGCCTGCTCCACCAGGGTGCTGCCGCCGGGTGCCAGCACCAGCAGCGCCGCCGCGGCCAGCGCCGGCACCCGCCACCGGCCCAGCGCGGCCGTGCACAGCGCCGCGGCCACCACCAGCACCACCAGCGCCCACCGCACGTCCCCCGCCAGCCACCGCCCGGGCGCGGTCAGCACCGCCGTCCACGGCAGGTAGGCGAAGGCGTCGGTGATGCCGGGCGAGCCCACCCACTCCATCGCGTACATCGACTCGCCCCGCCCCAGGCCGTCGGCGGCCTGCTGCAGGATCACCCACACGTCGATGCGCGGTGCGGGGTCCCCGGTGACCACCAGCGCCCAGGCGCCGGCGGCGCCGGCCAGCGCCACCGGCAGCACCGCGGCGCGGGTGCGCGCGGACAGCAGCAGCGCCCCCGCCGCCAGCGCCGAGCCGGCCAGCACCCAGCGCACCACCCGCAGGTCGCCGGGCCCCAGGTAGCTGAACGGCGCCAGCAGCAGGTGCGTCAGCGCCACCAGCCCCAGGGCGCCCGCCGCGGCCACCCGCCCCCCGGAGGGCGCCGCCGCCGCGCCGCGGTCGTCCCGTGCGGTGACCGCCAGCGCCACCAGGGCCCCGGCCACCAGCACGTACCCCGCCACGATCCACCAGCGGTAGCGCACCACGCTGTGCGTGGCCAGCGCCGACAGCACCCACCACGCGCCCAGCGCGGCGACCTCCCGGCGCGTCACCGTGACACCCGCCCGCGCACCGGCCCGTGCACCACCGAGCCGCTCACGCGTAGAGGGCGTCGACCTCGCCGGCGAAGTCGCGCAGCACCTCGGCGCGCTTGACCTTCTGCGAGGGCGTCAGGTAGCCGTTCTCGATCGTGAAGTCGCCCTCCAGCACGCGGAAGCGGCGCACGGACTCCGCCCGGCTGACGGCCTCGTTGGCGTCGTCCACGGCCCGCTGCAGCGCGGCGAGCACCACCTCGTCGGTCCGGGCGCTCGCCGCGTCCAGGCCCGGGCGGCCGTGGTTCGCGCCCCACGACGGCAGCGCCTCCTCGTCGAGGGTGAGCAGGCAGGCGACGTAGTGCCGGCCGTCGCCGACGACGACGGCCTGCGAGACGAGCGGGTGCGCCCGCAGGCGGTCCTCCAGGGTGGCCGGCACGACGTTCTTGCCGTTCGCCGTGACGATGATCTCCTTCTTGCGGCCGGTGATGCGCACGTGGCCGGAGTCCAGGACCTCACCGAGGTCGCCCGTGCGGAACCAGCCGTCCTGGAACGCCCCGGCGGTCTCGTCCGCGCGGCCGCGGTACTCGCGGAAGACCCCGACCCCGCGGCACAGCAGCTCGCCGTCCTCGGCGACGGCGACGTCCGTGCCCGGCAGGGGCAGCCCGACCGTGCCGACGCGGATGCTGGAGGGGCGGTTCACGCACAGCGGCGCGGTGGTCTCGGTGAGGCCGTAGCCCTCGAGCACCACCAGCCCCACGCCGCGGAAGAAGTGCGTCAGGTGCTCGCCCATGGGGGCGCCGCCGGAGACGGCGTGCTCCACGTTCCCGCCCAGCAGCGCCCGCAGCTTGCCGTAGACGAGGCGGTCGAACAGGGCGTGCCGCGCCCGCAGCGGCAGCGAGGGGCCGCCGGTGTCCAGGGCGCGCGAGTACGCCACGGCGGTGGCCGAGGCCCGCTCGAAGATCGCCGCCTTGAGCTTGCCGCCGCCGGCGGCGCGCTGCTCGGCGCCGTTGTAGACCTTCTGGAAGACCCGCGGCACCGCCAGCACGAACGTCGGGCGGAACCCGCCGAGGTCGGTGAGCAGGTCCTTGGCGTCGGGCGTGTGCCCCACCCGGATGCGGCACACCAGGCACAGCACCTGGATGAAGCGGGCGAACACGTGCGCCAGCGGGATGAACAGCAGCGTCGCGGCGTCCGGCCGCTGCAGCACCTCGGGGATGGCCGCGCGCGCGTTGACCGCGAGGTCCAGGAAGTTGCCGTGCGTGAGCACGCAGCCCTTCGGGCGGCCGGTAGTGCCGGAGGTGTAGATGATCGTCGCCGGGTCCCCGGGTCCGGCCAGGGTCCGCCGGCCCTCCAGCTCGTCGTCGCCGGTGTCGCGGCCCGCGGCGCGCAGCTCCTCCAGGGCGCCGGACGCCAGCGTCCACACGTCCCGCAGCTGCGGCAGCCGCTCGCGCACGGACGCGACGCGGGCCGCGTTGTCCGTCGTCTCGGCGAAGCACGCCACGGCCCCGGAGTCGGCGAGGATCCACTGCACCTGCTCGGCCGAGGACGTCTCGTAGACGGGCACGGTGACGGCACCGGCGAACCAGGTCGCCACGTCCACGACCGTCCAGTCGTAGCTGGTGCGCGCCATCAGGGCGACGCGGTCGCCCGGCTGCACGCCCGCGGCCACCAGGCCCTTGGCCACCGCGGTGACGTCGGCCAGGAACCGCTCGGCGCTCACGTCCTCCCAGCCGCCCCCGGCGAGCCTGCGGCTGGCGGTGACGTGCCCGGGGACCTCGCGCGCGGTGGTCACCACGCAGTCGGTGAGGTTGCCGCTCGTGGCGGGCGGGACGAGCGGGGGCTCGCAGCTGCTCCGCACGAAGGTCTCCTCCTCGGGTGTGCTCCGGGGGCGACGCCGTCGTCGGCCGCGTCCGGGGTCGCCTGCTGGTGCGGCGGGTCCCCGAACCCTACCGGCGGGTGGACGCCGCACCCGTGTCCCGGGGCGCGCGCCGCCCGTGCCGTCGCGGTCGGTGAGCCCGCGAGCGCTGCCGGTGGCCGCCCGGGCCGCTTCAGGTGGCCGCCGCGCCGTCCGATGGGGCGGGGTGGGCGAGGGCCCGGCCGGGCACCCGCCCGGGGGAGGGGGAGCGGTGGACGAGGTCCCGGGCGGCGCCGTGCGCCGCGACGCGCGCAGCAGCACCCGCACCGGTGCGGCCTTCGGCGGGCTCGAGGTGGGTGCGCCGGTCAGCCGCCTGCCCGTCGTCCCCGCTCCGGCGCCGGCGCCGGAGCGCTGCCCGTCGTGCGCCGCGCGGGTGCGGGCGGGGCAGCGGTGGTGCTCGCTGTGCCACGAGCCGCTGGCGGTGGCCGGGCGACCGGCCCCCGCACCGGCCCCCGAGCCCGCTCCCGAACCAGCCCCCGAGCCCGCCCCCGCACCTGGCTCCGGACCGGCTCCCGAGCCCGCTCCCGCACCGGGCGTCGCGCCCGCGCCGGACGACGACGAGGTCGAGCGGATGCTGCGCGAGCTGGCGGGCTCGGCGGCGCCGGTGCGCGGCCTGGCCACGCCCCGCGCCAAGGTCGCCGTCGCGGCCGGCGGCGGGCTCGCCCTGACCCTGCTGCTGCTGCTGGCCATGACCGTCCTGGGGCTCCTGGCGGGCTGACCCGCCGGGACGACCCGCGTGCCCCCGGTGCCCCGCCGCGGCGCCGGAGCGGCCGCCGCGGCCCGCCGACCCCGGGTCCGGCGCCGCGATGCTCTAGCCTCCTGGCGGTCGCCGATCGCGCGACCGCCCCGGCCGGGGCACGCGTCGCAGGGGGTTCCGGAACGGGCATGGCCGATCAGCGCAGCACTCAGCCCACGACTCAGCCCACCCGGCGGGAGACCCCGGAGCCGGTCGCCGCGACCGCCGGGCAGGTGCCGGGCAACGCCATCGGCGTCGACATCGGCGGCACGAAGATCGGCGCGGGGGTCGTCGACCACCGCGGGCGCATCCTCGCCAAGACCCGCCGGGAGACCCCCGCCTCGCACCCGGACGCCATCGCCGAGGCCGTCGCCGACGCGATCGCCGAGCTGGCCACGACGCACGAGTTCGGCCCCGTCGGCGTGGCCGCCGCCGGCTTCGTCGACGCCGCCCGCTCCTGCGTGGTCTTCGCGCCCAACCTCGCCTGGCGCGACGAGCCGCTGCGCGAGCGGCTCGAGCCCCGCCTGGGCCGGCGGGTCGTCGTGGAGAACGACGCCAACGCCGCCGCCTGGGCCGAGTACCGCTTCGGCGGCGGCCTCGACGAGCGCGGCGAGCCGGTCGACGACCTGCTCATGCTCACGGTCGGCACCGGGCTCGGCGGCGGCATCGTCTCCGGCGGCGTCCTGCAGCGCGGCGCCAACGGGGCCGCGGCCGAGCTGGGGCACGTGCGCGCCGTGCCCGGCGGGCGCGCCTGCGGGTGCGGCGGCACCGGCTGCTGGGAGCAGTACGTCTCCGGCAACGCCCTGGTGCGCGAGGCGCGCGACCTGCTGCGCTCGGGCGACCCGTCCGCCGAGCACCTGCTGCGGGCCGTCGGCGGCGACCCCGAGGCCGTGGACGGGCCCACCGTGACCCGCCTGGCGCAGGAGGGCGACGTCGCCTCCGCGCGCCTGCTGGCCGAGGTGGGCCGCTGGCTCGGCGAGGCCGTGGCGAGCTTCGTCGCCGTCCTGGACCCCGAGGTCGTCGTCATCGGCGGTGGCGTCTCCAGCGCGGGGGAGCTGCTGCTGTCCCCGGCGCGGGCCAGCCTCGCCGCGAACCTCCCCGGCCGCACCCACCGGCGCCCGCCGCCCCTGCGCGTCGCCCGCCGCGGCAACGACGCGGGGATCATCGGCGCTGCCGACCTCGCCCGCGTCGACTGACCCAGCCCCGACAGCACGCGACGACAGGACGCGAGATGGCCGCACCCCGCCAGAGCCCACCCCGGCGCCGCCGCCCGCCGGACCCCCGTCGCGCAGCGCTGCAGCAGCGGCTGCGCCAGCAGACCCGCCGCGCCCTCATCGGCGACGGGCCCGCGGTCGGCGTCGACATCGGCGGCACGAAGGTGCTCGCCGGGGTCGTCGACGGCGACGGCCGCGTCGTGGCCCAGGTGCGCCGCGAGACGCCCACCAAGAGCCCGCGCGCGGTGGAGGACACCATCGCGGAGGTCGTCGAGGAGCTCGCCGGCGCCCACGACATCGTCTCCGTCGGCATCGGCGCCGCCGGGTTCGTCGACGCGGACCGCTCCACCGTCCTGTTCGCCCCGCACCTGGCGTGGCGGCACGAGCCGCTGCGCGAGGCCGTGGAGCGGCGGGTGCGGGCACGGCTGGGCCGGCGGGTGGGGCGGCGCACCGTGGTGGAGAACGACGCCAACGCCGCCGCCTGGGCCGAGTACCGCTTCGGCGCCGGCCGCGGGGAGAGCCGCCTGCTGTGCGTGACGATGGGCACCGGCATCGGCGGCGGCATCGTCACGCAGGGCCGGGTGGTGCGCGGCCGGTACGGCCTGGCCGGGGAGTTCGGCCACATGGTCGTCGTGCCCGGCGGGCACCGCTGCGAGTGCGGCAACCGCGGCTGCTGGGAGCAGTACGCCTCCGGCAACGCGCTGGTGCGCGAGGCGCGCGAACTGGCCCGCTCGGCCTCGCCCGTGGCGCACGCCCTGCTGGAGCTGGCCGGCGGCGACCCCGAGGCGATCACCGGCCCGCTGGTGACGCAGGCGGCCCGGGCCGGCGACCCGGCGGCGGTGGAGCTGTTCGAGGAGGTCGGCCGCTGGCTGGGCGTCGGCGTCGCGAACCTCGCCGCCGCGCTGGACCCGGGCACCGTCGTCATCGGCGGCGGCGTCTCGGACGCCGACGAGCTGCTGCTGGGCCCGTGCCGGGAGGCGTACCGGCGCACGCTGACCGGTCGCGGGTTCCGCCCGGAGCTGCGGGTCGTGCGCGCCCGGCTGGGACCGGCGGCCGGCCTGGTCGGTGCGGCGGACCTCTCCCGCGGCTGGGGGTGAGCCCCGGCGCCGCCGCGCGCCTGCGGGTCGCCACCTGCAACGTGCGCGAGCTGCTCGACGACGGCCGGGCGCTGCGGGAGGTGCTGCGCGCGAGCGGCGCGGACGTGGTCTGCCTGCAGGAGGTCCCCACGCACCCCCTGGCCCGCCACCGCCTCGGCGACCTCGCCACCGGCGCCGACCTGCAGGTGGTGGCGGACGGCCCCGCCGGCGCCGGCACCGCGGTGCTCGTGGCGCCGCGGGTGGACGTGCGCGCGACGGCGGTGCGGGCGCTGCCCACCGCCTCCCGCCGCCGGTGGCGCCCGGTGCGCCGGCGCGGTGCGGCCGAGGCGGTCGTGCGGGTGCCCGGCCCGGCGGGCTGGTCGGCGGAGGTCCTGGTGCGCAGCGTGCACCTGGGCCTGGACGCCGCCGAGCGCGTCGAGCACGCGCTGCGGCTGGTACCGCCGGCGCCGCCCGCCCCGGCGTGCGCACCCTGGGCCGACGCCCCCCTCGTCGTGGCCGGCGACCTGAACGAGGGGCCCGGCGGCGCGGCCCGGGCGGTGCTGACCGCACGGCTCGCCGACGCGGCCGAGGTGGCCGGCGCGGCGTTCGCGACGTTCCCGGCCCGGTCACCGCGCCGGCGGATCGACGTGGTGCTCGCCGATCCCCGGCTGCTCCCGGCCGC
Source organism: Kineococcus sp. G2 (assembly GCF_037154035.1). NCBI lineage: Bacteria > Bacillati > Actinomycetota > Actinomycetes > Kineosporiales > Kineosporiaceae > Kineococcus > Kineococcus sp. G2. The sequence goes on from NZ_JBBBEM010000008.1 coordinate 170,838, forward strand.
GGTGACCACGCCCCCGGTGGCGGTCGCCGCACGGGCCACCGACCACCTCGCGGTGGTCGCGGACCTGCGGCTGCCGGGCGTCCGGTAGCCCCGCGCGGGAACCCCGGGGCCTGCGCTGCCGTCCCGGTGCGCGGCCGCACCGGTCGGCGCGTCAGACGACCGCGCCGTCGTCGCCGTCGTCGTCGCGCGAACCGGGCAGGCGCACCACCAGGGTCGCGAACCCCGCCACGAACACGGCGGCGGTGACCACCGTCACCAGGGCCGGCACGTCGCGCCACGCCAGCGCCACGACCAGCAGGAACAGCGGGGCGCCCACGACGGCCCCCCAGGCCGCCCAGCCGACCAGGTCGCGCGGCAGCGGGGCCGGTTCGGACGGCACGAACCGCTCGCCGGCGTCCAGGTCGCGCAGCTCCTCGGGCACCTCCGCCCGCCGCCCGCCGCCCGCGGGTACCCGCGGCGCGTCCTCGCGCGGTGCCGGCGGCAGCGGGCGCACCGTGCGCGCCTCCGGGCGCGGCGGGGGACCGGCCGCACCCGTGCTGTGCGGGGCCTGCCCGTCCTCGCTCCCGCCGGGCCGGTGGAACCCGTCGTCCGGGCCGTCGTCGCCGTCCCGCAGTGCGGGGGACGGGGTGCCGCGCTCGGCGGGGCCCTCGTCGTCCCAGCGCGCGACGATCTCGGCGAAGGCCGCGTCGACGTCGAGGCGGCCGGCTCCGTCGTCCGGGTCAGCAGGCACAGCTCATGGTGGCACGCCCGCCGCACGCGGTCGAGGCGTCCGGCCGCGCCCGGTGCCCTAGGGTCGCCGCAGCGGCGGGTGCCGGCCGCCACCGACGGCGGGAGGGGACCCGGTGCTCTACTGGCTCATCAAGCGGGGCGTGGCCGAGCCCGTGCTGAAGCCGGTGCTGCGGCCCTGGGTGCGGGGCCTGGAGAACGTGCCCGCCACGGGCCCCGCCGTGCTGGCCAGCAACCACCTCTCGGTGGCCGACCCGGTCCTGCTGGCCACGGTGCTGCGCCGCCGCATCACCTTCGCCGCCAAGGCGGACCTGTTCACCGGCCGCGGCCCGCAGGGCCGGCTGTTCGCCGGCCTGCTGCGCGGCGTCGGTCAGCTGCCGGTGGACCGCAGCGGCGGCAGCGCCTCCGCCGGGGCCATCGACGGGGCGGTGGAGGCCCTGCGCGCCGGAGAGCTGTTCGGCATCTACCCCGAGGGCACCCGCTCCCCGGACGGGCGGCTGCACCGCGGCCGCACGGGAGTCGCGCGCATCGCGCTGCGCTCGGGGGCGCCGGTGCTGCCCGTGGCGGTGATCGGCACCGCCGAGCTCATGCCGCGCGGGCGGCTGCTGCCGAAGGTGCGGCGGGTGGGGATCGTCGTCGGCGAGCCGCTGGACTTCTCCCGCTACGCCGGCCGCGCGGACGACCAGTTCGTGGTGCGCTCGGTCACCGACGAGGTGATGGCCGCGATCCAGCGCCTGTCGCGGCAGGAGTACGTCGACGAGTACGCCGCGCGCCACGGCGGGCAGGTCCGCGGTGAGCGCACCCCGCCGGCGGACGGCCGCCGCGGGCCCGGTGGGCGCGCCGCCCCGCCCGGGACCGGTGCCCCGCGCGGGTGAGCGCCCCGCCGCGGCGGGCGGGGACCGCGGGCCGGCACCGGTGAGGTGCCGGGACCGCCACCGGTGCGTCCCGCGCACGGGTGGCGGGGTGCGAGACTGGCCCGCGTGAGCACCGGAACGAGCACCGCGCCCACGGCCGCATCCTCGATCGAGTGGCCGGACCTGCCCGCCGCCCAGCAGCCGCGGTGGCCCGACGCCGCCGCCCTGGCCCGCGTGCAGGCGGAGCTCGCGTCCTGTCCGCCCCTCGTCTTCGCCGGGGAGGCGGACCAGCTGCGCGCGCAGCTGGCGGCCGCCGCCCGCGGTGAGGCGTTCCTGCTGCAGGGCGGGGACTGCGCCGAGACGTTCGCCGGCGCCACGGCCGACGGCATCCGCCGCCGGCTGAAGACGATGCTGCAGATGTCCGCGGTCCTCACCTACGGCGCCAGCCTGCCGGTGATCAAGGTCGGGCGGATGGCCGGGCAGTTCTCCAAGCCGCGCTCGCGCGACGACGAGACCCGCGACGGCACGACCCTGCCCGCCTACCGCGGGGACGCCGTCAACGACTACGCCTTCACCCCCGAGGCCCGCACCCCGGACCCGCAGCGGCTGCTGCAGGCCTACCACACGTCCTCGGCGACGCTGAACCTCATCCGCGCGTTCACCACGGGCGGCTACGCCGACCTGCGCAAGGTGCACGAGTGGAACCGCGGGTTCGCCGCCACCGCCGCCAACGTGCGCTACGAGGCCCTCGCCCGCGACATCGACAAGGCCATGCGGTTCATGGTCGCCTGCGGCGCGGACTTCGACGCGCTGAAGACGGTGCAGTTCTTCTCCAGCCACGAGGCGCTGCTGCTGGACTACGAGCGTCCCCTGACCCGCACGCTGGACGAGGAGCCCCCGCTGGCCGGCGGCTCGCCCGTGCGCGACGTGCGTCAGGGCGGCCCGTACGACGTCTCCGCGCACATGGTGTGGATCGGGGAGCGCACCCGGCAGCTCGACGGCGCGCACGTCGACTTCGCCTCCAGGATCCGCAACCCCGTCGGCATCAAGCTGGGGCCGACGACCTCGGTCGACGACGCGCTGGCGCTGGTGGACAAGGTCGACCCGTACCGCGAGCCGGGCCGGCTGACCTTCATCACCCGCATGGGCGCCTCCACGATCCGCGACGCGCTGCCGAAGCTCGTGGAGGGCGTGACGCGGGCCGGCGCGCAGGTGACGTGGGTGTGCGACCCGATGCACGGCAACACCATCACCTCCACCAGCGGCTACAAGACCCGCCGCTTCGACGACGTCGTGGACGAGGTCCGCGGCTTCTTCGAGGTGCACCGGGCGCTGGGCACCGTGCCCGGCGGCCTGCACGTGGAGCTCACCGGCGACGACGTCACCGAGTGCCTCGGCGGTGCCATGGACATCGACGACGCGGCGCTGGGCACCCGGTACGAGTCGCTGTGCGACCCGCGGCTGAACCACCAGCAGTCGCTGGAGCTGGCGTTCCTCGCCGCGGAGATGCTCGCCCAGCGCTGAGCACCCCCCCGCACGCACGACGGCCCCGTCGCGGTACTGCCGCGGCGGGGCCGTCGTGCGAGCGGGGGCCGGTGGTGGGGTCAGACCACCGTCACCGTGATCGTGGACCCCTTGGGCACCGCCTGCCCGGAGCCCGGCTCCACCGAGCGCACCGTGCCGAAGATGCCGCCGAGGACCTCCTCCACGCGCACCGTGAACCCCAGCTCCTCGAGCGCGGCGCGCACCTCCGGCAGCTGCTTGCCCTGCAGGCCGCCGGGGACCTCCACCAGCGGTGGGCCGGTGGAGACGACGAGCTCGACGGTGTCGCCGCGGAAGAGCGTGCCGTCGGCGGGTTCCTGGGAGATCACCCGGCCCGCCGGGACGGTCTCGCTGGTGCGCTCGGTCGGCTCGCCCGGCACCAGCCCGGCCTCGGTGATGCGGGCGCGCGCGTCCTCCAGGGGCTGGCCCGCCACGTCGGGCACGGCGATCGGCTGGCGCCCCTTCGAGACCACCAGGCCCACGGGGGTGTCGTGGGGCACGGAGGTGCCGGCGGCGGGGTCGGTGCGGATCACCACGCCCTGCTCGACGTCCTCGCTGAACTCCTCGGTGACCGCGCCGACGGCCAGGCCCGTCTCGCGCAGCGCCTGCTCCGCGGCGGCGGTCTCGCGGCCGGCCACGTCGGGCACGTCGAAGCGCTGCACGCCGCGGCTGACGACGAGGGTGACGGTGCCCTCCTCGCGCACCCGCTCCCCGGCCGCCGGGTCGGTGCCGATGACCGCGCCCTCGGGCACGGTGTCGCTGAACTCCTCGCGCTGCTCGACCTGGAGACCGGCGGAGCGCAGCTGCTGCGCGGCCGCCTGCGGGGTGCGCCCGGCCACGTCGGGGGTGGTCGTGAAGGCGCCGGGGCCGGCCATGAACCACCACGACACCCCGGCGGCCACGGCCAGCACCACCAGGGTGAGGACCATCACCAGCACGCCGCGCCGGCCGCGGCGGCCCGGCCGCGCAGGTGCGACCGCGGCGCTGCTGCCGTCCCCGTCCGCACCACCGCTCGTGGCGGCCTCCGCACCACCGCTCGTGGCGACGTCCGCGTCGCCGCCCGCGGGATCGTGCCCTCGGGTGCCGGCCAGCGGGGCGTCCGGGGCGTCGGCGAGGTCCAGGCGCACCGTGGTGCCGGGGCCGCCGGCGGCGGGGCGCGGCGAGCGGACGGCCAGCTCCTCGCCGGTCAGCTCGGCGCGCACGCGCCGCACGGCGGTGAGCATCTCGCCGGCGTCGCGGGGTCGCTCGTCGGGGTCCTTGGCCAGCGCCCCCAGCACGAGGCGGTCCACGGCCGCGGGCAGTCCCGGCACCAGCGACGACGGCGCGGGCGGGTCGTCGTAGACGTGCTGGTAGGCGACGCGGATGGGGGTGTCGCCCGTGAACGGCGGTGCCCCGGTGAGCACCTCGAAGAGCAGCACACCCACGCCGTACACGTCGCTGCGCGCGTCGGCGATGCCCCGCGAGACCTGCTCGGGGGCCAGGTACTCCGCGGTGCCCAGCAGGTCCGCGCCGGTGGAGGCGGTGCTGGTCCGGGTCGGTGCGACCGAGCGGGCCAGGCCGAAGTCGCTGACCTTGACGCGCCCGTCGTCGCCGACGAGCACGTTGCCGGTCTTCACGTCCCGGTGCAGCAGCCCCTTGCGGTGCGCTTCGGCCAGCGCGTCGAGCACCGAGGCGGTCACGTCCAGCGCCTCACCGACGGTCAGCGCGCCCTCCTCGTGCACGACGTCGCGCAGGGTGCGGCCGTTGACCAGCTCCATCACCAGGTACGCCGTCTCCTGGCCGTCGCCGCGCTCGGCGCCGTCGTCCACGCCCTGGTCGAGCACGGCGACCACGCCCGGGTGCGCCAGGCGCGCGGCCGACTTCGCCTCGCGCACGAAGCGCTGGCGCGCCACCGGGTCGTGCGCGAGGTCCGCGCGCAGCACCTTCAGCGCCACCTCGCGGTCCAGCCGCTGGTCCTCCGCGCGGTAGACGACGCCCATCCCACCGCGGCCGATGCGGCCGAGCACCCGGTAGCGCCGGTCCAGCACGCGCCCGACGAGCGGGTCGGAGAGGATGGCGTCCACGGTCGACGAGTCTAGGCAGACCCGGCGGTCCGCCCCGGCACCGCCGCGCGCGTCAGCGGAAGCGGGCCTGGAGGGTCTGCACGTTCGCCACGTAGCGGCGGGTGTCGTCGTACATGCCGCGCGAGCGCACCGACGCCTGACCCTGGTAGTAGGAAGCGATGGCGATCTCCGGCGGGTTGCTCGCCGTCAGCGTGCGCAGGATCACCACCCCGGCCTTGGCGTTGTCGCGCGCGTCGAACAGGTCGATCGGCTCGCCGAGCAGGTCCGAGGCCCACTCCCCGGAGGAGGGGATGACCTGCATGGCGCCGATGGCGTTGGCGTGCGAGACCACGCCCATGTTGAAGCCGGACTCCTGGTAGCCGATCGCCAGGGCCAGGGAGGGGTCCACGCCCAGGCGCACGGCGGTGGAGCGGATGATCTCGCGCATCTCGTCGCGGCTGGGGATGTCCGCCCGCGCCAGGCGCGCCCGGTTGGCCTCGACGGCCTGGGACAGCGAGGAGGCCTGCTCGGAGGCCGGCGGCGCGACCGGTGTGGCCCGCGCCTGGCCGGCCAGCAGCAGCTCCTGGCCCTCGACGATGAAGCCGGTGCGGTCCAGGCCGTTGAGCTCCACGAGGGTCGCCACCGTGGTGCCGGTGGCCGCCGCGATGTGGGAGAGGGTGTCGCCGGCGCGCACGGTGTAGGTGCCGCTCGCCCCGCCGGTGCCCTGCTCGGTGCCGGTGCCTGCGGTCCCGCTCAGCTTCAGGACCTGACCGGCGCGGATGAACCCGCGCGCGTCCAGGCCGTTGGCGTCGCGCAGCACCGCGACGGTGGTGCCGTGGGCGGCGGCGATGGACGTCAGGGTGTCCCCGGCCACGACGGTGTACTCGGCGGCCGGGGCGGCTTCGGCGGCTCCGGCGGCGGGCACCCGCAGCCGCTGCCCCTCGACGATGCGGGCCTGGGGGCCCAGCCCGTTGGCGTCCACGACGGCCGCCACGGTGCTGCCGGTGCGCAGCGCGATGCCGCTGACGGTGTCCCCGCGGCGCACCGTGACGAGCTGCTCGCCGTCCCCGGTGGTGACGGCGGAGTGCGCGGCGGGCACCTGCGCGCCGGTCGCGGCCGCCGCGCTGCCGGCGGGGACGACGGCGGTGGGGCCCGCGGCCCCGACGAGGGCCGCGGCGGCGAGCCAGCGGTTGCGGCGGCGGGACTCCGCGGAAGTGGTCGTGTCGTCGCCGTGCTCGGCCATGCGGGGGTCCTCCCGAGGTCGTCCGGTGCGGTGCCTTCGTGGCGGCCGGCTCGCAACCTACCCGAGGGCACCGGGCACACCGGTCACCACGGTGGATCACGGCGCGCCGCGCGCGCGGGAGGCGCCGCGGCGTGTCGCGCCGCTCCTCCCGCTCGCCCGCGGGGCGAGGACGTCCGCGGAGGTGGCACGCTTGTCCCGTGGCCGCACCGCTGAGAGCAGAGATCGCCCGCGAGCAGGGCGACGAACTGGACGCCCTGGTCCCCGAGTGGCTGACCGTGCCCGACGCCGCGGAGGTCGCCGGCGTCGACCTGCGCACCGTGCGGCGCTGGCTGCAGGAGCGCGAGCTGATCGCCGTGCGCCGCGGTGAGCGCTCCGTGGCCTCGATCCCGGCGGCGTTCGTCACGCCGGAGGGCCCGCTGAACCACCTGCGCGGCACGCTGTCGGTGCTGGCGGACTCCCGCTACTCCGACGTGGAGGCGATCCGCTGGCTCTTCACGCCCGACGACACGCTGCCCGGCACGCCCATCGCCGCGCTGACGGCGAACCGCAAGACGGAGGTGCGCCGCCGGGCGCAGGCGCTGTCCTTCTGAGCGCTGCCGTCCCGGAACGGCGCCCTCACGCGGCCCGCCAGCGCTCCTCGCGCCGGCGGGCCAGCCGGGCGCGGCCGAGCCCCGGCAGCGCCACCGCCAGCCGCCGCGGCAGCCCCACCCGCACCCTGCGGCCGAGCACGTCGTGGCCGGCGGCCTCCACGGCCCCGAGGATGCCGCCGTACAGCTCGTAGGCGGTGCGCAGGCAGTCGCGGCTGGTGGGGTGCACCATCGCGATGCCCGGCTCGGCCTGCTCGTACAGCTCGCGGGTGCGGGCGATCTCGAAGGCCAGCAGCTCGCGCACCGCGGGCGGGGTCGAGCCGGCGCGGCGCCCGGCGAGCAGGTCCTCGCGGGTGACGCCGAAGGCGTCCAGGTCCTCCTGGGGCAGGTAGACCCGCCCGCGGTCGAGGTCCTCACCCACGTCGCGGATGAAGTTGGACAGCTGGAACGCCTCGCCCAGCGCCCGGGCCGGCGCCTCCGCACCCGGTGCGACCGGCTCCAGCACGGGCAGCATCTGCAGCCCGATGACGGCCGCCGAGCCGTACACGTACCGGCGCAGGTCCTCGTAGGTGGCGTAGCCGGTCTCGGTGATGTCCATGCGCATCGACGTCAGGAACGCCTCGACGTGCTCGCGGGGGATCCCCCAGCGGCGCATCGTGGCCGCCATCGCCCGCCCCACCGGATCCGCCGGGCCGTCCGCGTCCAGGGACGCCAGGAAGGCGTCCGACCAGTCCACGAGCGCGGCGGGGTCCGGGTCGGTGAGGGAGTCCACGAACTCGTCGGCGTAGCGGGCGAAGCCGTACAGGGCCCACACGTACGGCCGCTTGGCCGGCGGCAGCAGCAGCGTGGCCAGGTAGTACGTCTTGCCGTGCTCGGCGTGCAGCCTCCGGCACAGCTCGAACGCCGCCCGCAGCTGCGGGTCGGCCAGCTGCGGGTCGGTGCGGGTGGCGGCGTCGAGGTCGCGGGTGCTCACGGCGCGGATCGTCCCAGGCCGCCGGCGGTGCGGGGGCGCGGGGCGCCGCTCACCGCCACGCGCGCGAGCGGTAGGACGGGTCCGGGCCGGTGACCCGCTCGGCGGCCAGGCGACCGGAGACCAGCACCATCGGCACCCCCACGCCCGGCTGCGTGCCCGAGCCGGTGAACACCACGTTCTCGCCCCACAGGTTGGAGGGGCGGAAGGGACCGGTCTGCCGGAACGCGTGCGAGGACGCGAACGGCGCCCCGGCCGCCATGCCCTGCCGCTGCCAGTCGGCCGGCGTGATGACGTCCTCGGCCTCCACGGCGTCGTCGAAGCCCGGGTAGCCGCGCTCGGCGAGCACCTCCACCACGTGCTCCCGGTAGCGCGGGGCGAGGCGGTCCCAGTCGATGGGGGAGGAGCCCGCCGCCAGCGACGGGGTGGGGAAGAGGACGTAGTAGACGTGCTTGCCCGGCGGGGCCAGCCCCGGGTCGGAGACCGTCGGGCGCGAGACGAGGATCGACGGGTCGCTCATCAGGCGGCCGTCGACCAGCTCCTCGAAGACCTGCTCCCACGCCGCGCCGAAGTGGATCGAGTGGTGCACCGGGTCGGGGTAGTCGGCGCTGGAGCCGACGTGCATCAGGTAGCAGGACGGCGAGTACGTCAGGTGCCGCACCCGCCACGGGTCGGTGCCCAGCAGGTCGCGGTGCGCCACCGGCAGGTCCGGGTTGAGCACCACCACGTCGGCGCCGAAGCGGCGCCCGTCGGTGGTGATCACCCCGGTGGCGCGCCGGCCGGTGCGTTCCACCCGCGCCACCTCGGTGCCGTAGTGGAACCGCACGCCGTGCTTCTCCGCCACCGCGGCCATCGCCGTGGGGATGGCGTGCATGCCGCCGACGGGGAAGAACACCCCCGCCACGGTGTCCATGTAGGCGATGACCGAGTACAGCGCCAGCGCGTCGTACGGCGACATCCCCGCGTACAGCGCCTGGAAGGAGAACATCCGCTGCGTGCGCGGGTCCTTGAGGTACCTGCCGACCTCGGGGGCCATCTTCCTGAACCCGCCCGCCGCCAGCAGCCGCACCAGGTTCGGCTTGAGCAGGTCCAGCGGGGTGTCGATGTTGGAGTCGATGAAGTCGCGGATCTCGTAGCGGTACAGGTCCCCGACGTGCGCGACGAAGCGGCGGTAGCCGTCGGCCTCCGCCGCCCCGCACAGCTGCGCGATCGCCTGCGCGGTGCTCTCCACCTCGGCGGAGACCTCCAGCCGCGAGCCGTCGGCGAAGGTGCCCCGGTACAGCGGGTCCACCGGGCGCAGGTCCAGCCAGTCCTCCACGCGCTCGCCGAGCGCGTCGAAGCAGTCGGCGATCAGGTCCGGCATCGTCAGCACCGACGGACCCGTGTCGAAGCGGTACTGCCCGTCCGCGACGTCCTTCACGGACAACCCGGCGCGCCCGCCGGGCACGTCCTCGCGCTCCAGCACGGTCACGCTGCGCCCCGCGGCCGCCAGCCGCATCGCCGCCGACAGCCCCGCCAGGCCCGCACCCACGACGACGACCTCGTCCGTGCGGCCCTCCACGCGCCGGGTGCGCCCCGGCAGCCAGTCCAGCGCCCGCGTCAGGGAGGCCATCAGGACCTCCTGCTCGTCGCGGCGACGACCAGCTCGTGCAGCGCCTCGCGCGCCGGCTCCGCCAGGGGCGCGGCGTCCAGGGTGCTGCAGGCCACGTCCACCTGCTCGTCGATGATCCGCTCCACCCCGTCCAGGGCACCGGTGTCCACCAGCACCCGGCGCAGCGCCGCCACCCCGTCCTCGTCCAGCGCCGGGTCGCCCAGGTGGCGCGCCACCACCGCCGCCTGGGCGGGGGAGGAGGACTGCAGGGCCAGCGCCACCAGGACGGTGCGCTTGCCCTCGCGCAGGTCGTCGCCGGCGGGCTTGCCCGTCTCGCCGGGGTCGCCGAACACGCCGAGGACGTCGTCGCGCAGCTGGAACGCCTCACCCAGCGCCAGGCCGAAGCGGGACAGGTCCGCCAGCAGCGCCTCCGGCGCCCCCGCCAGCGTCGCGCCCAGCAGCAGCGGGTGCTCCACCGAGTACTTCGCGCTCTTGAACCGCACCACCCGGCGGGCCCGGTCCACCGCCCCCACCGGTCCCAGCCGCGCGGAGGCCGCCTGCTCCAGCATGTCCAGGTACTGCCCGCCCATCAGCTGGGTGCGCATCGTCTCGAACACGCGCCGGCCCCGGCGCAGGGCGTCGGCACCCAGCGGTGCCCGCTGGTAGAGCTCGTCGCTCCAGGCCAGGCACAGGTCGCCGGCCAGCACCGCGCCGGCCAGGCCGAAGCGCTCGGCGCTGCCGGACCACCCGGCGTCGGCGTGGACCCCCGCGAACCAGCGGTGCGCGGCCGGCTTGCCGCGGCGGGTGTCGGAGTCGTCCATCACGTCGTCGTGCAGCAGCGCCGCCGCCTGGAACAGCTCCAGCGCCGCCGCGGCCGTGACGATCCCCGCCTCCGACGCGTCCGGCACGCCGCCGTCGGCGCCGCGGAAGCCCCAGTAGCAGAACGCCGGGCGCAGCCGCTTGCCGCCGGCCAGCAGCGTCGTCACCGCCTCCAGCAGCGGCTCGCAGTCGTCGCCCAGCTCGCCGAGCACGCGGCGCTGGTCGTCGAGGAAACCGGTCAGGACCTGCTCGACCCGCTCGCGCACACCGAGCGCGGCGGCCCGGCGGGCGGGGTCGGGGACCGTCGGGGACGCGGTGGGGGGCGGCGGCACAGGGGCACTCTAGGCAGGGGGGCAGCGCGCGGCGACCGGGCACGCGCGAGCCGGCCCGGTGGTGACCGCGCCTACCGTTGTCCTCGTGCCCACCCAGCGCGACCCCCAAACGCACCCGGGCCGCGTGCCCGGGCGCGAGGAGTACCTGCGCCGGTGGTCGGCGCTGCACGGCGGTGCTCCCGCCACCGGCCTGGTGCGGGTCTGGCTGGGCGGCGTGCACGTCTTGGCCCGCCCCCTCGCCCGGGCGCGGGTGCCGCCGGCGGCGGTGACGCTGGCGGGCACCGCGCTGGTCGCCGCGGCGGCCTGGCTGGCGCTGGCCGCCGGCCCCGGCGGCGCGCCCGCGGTGGCCGTCGCCGTCCTGGTGGCCGCCGGCGGGGTGCTCGACAACCTCGACGGCGCGGTGGCGGTGCTGCGGCAGCGCACCAGCGACCGCGGCGCCCTCCTGGACGCCTGCTGCGACCGCGTCGGCGACGCCGCCTGCGCCCTCGTCCTGCTCGGCTGCGGCGCCCCCGCCTGGCTGGCGGCGCTCGCCGGCGGCCAGGCGCAGCTGCACGAGTACGTGCGCGCCCGCGCCCAGGGCCTGGGCGTGGACGACGTGGGCGTGGTCAGCGTCGCCGAGCGGCCCGTGCGCCTGGCCGTGGCCGCCGGGTGCGCCGCGGCCACCGCGATCGCCCCCGGGCAGGCGCCGTGGGCGCTGCTGGGCGCCGCGGCGTGGGCCGTCCTCGGTGCGGTCGGGCTCGTGCAGGTCGCGGTGGCGCTGGGACGCCGGCTCTGACCCGAGGGTCAGGCGGGGCCGATCAGGTCGGTCACGATGCGCGCCGACAGCCCCACCAGCGGCAGCCCGCCCCCCGGGTGCGCGCTGCCACCGGCCAGGAACAGCCCCGGCACCGGTGAGCGGTTCGCCGGGCGCAGGAACGCCGAGCGCGCCCCGTCGCTGGAGGTGCCGTAGATGGCGCCGCCGTCGCTGCCGGTGGCGCGCGCCAGGTCCGCGGGGGTGCGCACCTCGCACCAGCGCAGCCGGTCGCGCACGTCCAGGCCGCGGCGGGCCATCGTCGCCAGCACCCGCTCGCCGTACCCCCGCACCAGGGCCGGGTCCGTCCAGTCCGTGCCGCCCGGCGCCCGGGCACCCGGGTCGTGCACGGGGGCGTTCACGAGCACGAACCACGCCTCGGTGTCCTCCGAGGGCCGCAGCGCCGGGTCGTCGGGCGCGCTGACGTAGACGGTCGGGTCGGCCACCGGCCGCCCCGCCGCCAGGTCGGCGAACTCCGCGTCGTAGTCGTCGGGGAAGAGCACGGTGTGGTGCCGCAGACCCGGGGTGCGCCCGTCCAGCGCCAGCAGCAGCACGAACCCCGAGGAGGAGCGCCGTCGCGGGTCCGGCCGCAGCCGCGGGCGCGGCAGCAGGTCCCGGTACAGGTGCGCGGCGTCCACCGCGGAGACCACCACGTCGGCGCGCAGCTCCTCGCCCCCCGCGAGGCGGACCCCCGAGACCCGGCCGCCGGCCTCCAGCACCCGCTCCACCGCCGCGCCCGTGCGCACCCGCACCCCGCGCTCGCGCGCCCGCTCCGCCACCGCCAGCGCCAGGCGGTGCAGCCCGCCGCGCACGTACCAGGCGCCGAACGCCTGCTCCACGAACGGCACCGTCGCCAGCGCCGCCGGCGCCTTCGCCGGGTGCGAACCTGAGTAGGTGGCGTAGCGGTCCAGCAGCACCCGCAGCCGCGCATCGTGCAGGTGGCGCCGCCCCAGCGAGCGCAGCGACGCCCACGGCGCCACCGTGCGCACGTCCGAGGCGCTGCGGGCCAGGCGCAGCAGCGTGCGCGGCCCCTCCAGGGGCGACTCCAGGAACGGCCCGCGCGCCACGTCCCACACCGCCGCCGCCCGCTGCAGGAACCGCGTCCACTGCTCGCCGGTACCCGCCCCCAGCGCCTCGTCCAGCGCGGCGGCCACCCGCGGCAGCCCGCCGCCGGGCAGGTCCAGCTCGGTGCCGTCGGCGAAGCGGTAGTGCGCCACCGGGTCCAGCGGCACCACGTCCAGCACCGACTCGATCGGCGCTCCCGTCTTCAGGAACAGGTCGCGCTGCACCGCCGGCAGCGTCAGCAGCGACGGGCCGGTGTCGAAGGAGAAGCCGTCGCGGCTGAACCAGCCGAGCTTGCCGCCCACCCGCTCCGCCTGCTCGCACACCACGACGTCGTGCCCGAGGGCCGCCAGCCGGGCCGCGGCCGACAGCCCGGCCAGCCCGGCGCCGACCACCACGACGCGGCTCACGGCAGCGTCCGCCCCTTCCACGTCAGCTCCCCGCGCCGGTGCCGCCGCCACGAGTCGGCCAGCAGCCCGACCAGCAGCGCCACCGACGCCGGGTGCCCCAGCGCGTCCGGCAGGGAACGGCCACCGGTGCGCTCGGCCGCGGCGTAGCGGCCCACCACGGCCGCGGCGTACCCGGCCGCCCCGGCCCGCGAACCGGCCAGCGCCGCCAGCGGCGGCAGCACGTAGGTCAGCACCAGCCCGGCGGCGACGGCCACCGCCGCCGGCGCGGAGCCGAAGGCCGACCACAGCGACTTGGCGTACCCCTCGCGCAGCGCCGGCCAGCTCTCGTACATGCGGCACGTGGCCAGCTCGGTGCCGTCGGCGACCCCGCCGCGGCCCCCCGCGGCCTTGACCGCCCGCAGCAGCCCCACGTCGTCCAGCACGGCCGCGCGCACCGCGCCGTGCCCGCCGGCGCGCCGGTACACCGCCGCGTCCACGAGCAGGAACTGCCCGTTCGCCGCCGACAGCGACGGGCGCGGGGAGACCTCCGCCGCCCGCAGCGGCAGCGTCGTCAGCCACGACCACTGCAGCAGCGGCTGCACCAGCCGCTCGCTCCAGGTGTGCGCCAGCTGGCGCGGGTACGGGCACACCAGGTCCAGCCCGGTGCCGCGCAGCAGGTCCACCCCCGCGGCCAGGGCGTGCGGGGCCAGCACCACGTCGGCGTCGACGAACACCAGCACCTCACCGGTGGCCGCGGCCGCCAGCGCCGCGCACGCGTGCGGCTTGCCCAGCCAGCCCGCCGGCGGGCCGTCGCCGCGCAGCAGCCGCACCCGCGGGTCCGCCGCCGCCACGGCCGCCACCACCTGCGCCGTGCGGTCGGTGGAGGCGTCGTCGAGGACGAGGACCTCCAGGTCGGCCACGCCCACCTGGTCCAGCAGCGCCGCCAGGCAGGCGCCGACCCGTCCCTGCTCGTCGCGCACCGGCAGCAGCACGCTGACCCGGCCCGCGACGGGCGGCGGGTCCAGCGAGGGCGTGCGCAGCGCCCGCGCGTTGAGCAGCGAGTGCGCGGTCAGGGCGGTGGCCGCGGCGGAACCCGCCCACGTCAGCGCGCGCAGCGCCGCGCGCACCCGGCTCACGCCCGCCGCCGCAGCGAGCGCAGGTACGGGCCCACCGTCAGGCTCATCCCCAGCCCGCCCCACACCGCGGCCGCGGGGCGGCGGAAGAAGACCGCGTTGCCCAGCGTGGAGCCCAGCCAGGTCCAGCCCAGCAGCCAGCCCGGCACCGCCTGCGGCACCGGTGCCTCCCGCTCCTCGGGCACCAGGGCGTGCAGGGCCGCGCAGATGCTCGTCGCGGTCAGCAGCCAGCCGGCGTAGTTGCTCAGCGGGATGCCGGGCAGGCCGGGCAGGTGCGGGTGCGGGGTCTCGAAGCTCCAGTGCCCGGCGGCCGTCATCTGCGGGTCCAGGAACAGGTCCCAGCTCGCCAGCGTCCACGCGGCCGCGCCCACGGCCACCGCGTGCCGCGCCCGGCCGCGGGGGGCCAGCCGGCGCCCCAGCTGCACCGCCGGCCAGGCCATCATCGTCCACGCCAGCGGCACCGCGACCGGCACGCCCAGCACCTGCGGGCCCAGCGTCCCCGCGTAGCGGTAGCGGCCGAACGGCAGCCCGGTGCGGGTGCCCACCGCCTCGGCCACCAGGCCCAGCCCGCCCGCGACCGCCAGGGCCGTCGCACCCCCGCGCACGCCCCCGCGGCGGGTCGCGTCGGCCACCGCGGCGGCGCAGAAGACGCCCACCGAGCCGATCGTCGCGCGCCGCAGGGCCTCACCGCGCAGCAGCGGGTGGGCCACCTGCGTCAGGACCGCGGCGCCGGTGAGGGCCCCGGCGAGGACAGGGGCGAGTCTGCTGGGCACCGCGCCACTCTAGGGACGGGCGCGGACGGCGGCGTGCGGGGGAGGGGCTGTCCCACCCCCGGTCTCACCCCCCGGTGACGAGCACCCCGACGAGCAGCCCGGCGAGCACCGCCGCGACGCTCAGCCCCCACACCCAGCCCAGCACCCGGCCCGCGCGCCACGCCCCGCGGTAGGCCCGCCAGGTGCGCGAGCGGCTCGCCGGCGCCGCGGCGGGCGGCACCTGCTCGGGGCGCGGGCCCCACCACCACAGCAGGACCAGCGCCCGCCCGGCGCCGCGGACGAGCGCGGTCAGCAGCGCGCCGAGAGAGGTGTCCACACCGCCATCGTGCGTCCGCTGCGCCCCGCCCGGGTGCGCGCGGGCGCGACGGCACCCGGACGGCTCAGGGAGCTCGCCCGTCCAGCGTCCCGGTGACGCAGCGGACCGCGAACCGCGCGAACAGCTCCTCGGCGTACCAGCCCTGCCCGGGGGTGCGGTCCATGACGTCCACGTGCGCGGGACGGCGGTGCGCGAACTCCCGCAGCGCCGCCGTGGAGTCCCACAGCGAGAAGGTGCCCTGGTACCCCAGCGGTGCCTCCCCGACGCCCAGCGCGCACCGCAGCCCCCGGACCCGGTGCAGGTCCGCGGCCACCGGCGGCACCGAGCGCCAGAACGAGACGGCCCGCAGCGGCCGCAGCCGTGCCCGGGTGATGGACGCCACCGGCCCCTCGTGCGCCCGAGCCGAGCGCGCGTCCACGGCCCCGAACGGCTCGCGCCCGCCCCAGCGGCCCCGGCTGGTCAGCGGCGTCATCTCCACCCGCAGGCGCTCGCGCGACAGCCGCCGCCAGGCCCGCACCGTCGCGGACGCCTCGAAGGCGCTCGCGTCCGCGGCCGAGCGCCACGCCACCAGCACCGCCCAGCGCAGCGGGTCGGCGTCGCGCACCGTGAAGGTGCGCCCGTCACCGGTGCCGAGCAGCTTCGCGAAGCGGGCCCCGGGCGTGCGGGCCAGCGCGCGGCGGTCCAGCGCCATCCGGGCCAGCGCCCCCGGCACGGCCCGCGGCACCACGCCCCACACGTCGAGGGTCACCAGGGCGGGGGAGCCCTCGACGTGCGGGGCGGCGGGGGCTGGCACCCGGGCGACGCTACGCGCCGGGGCGCCCGGCCGGCTCGCCGGTCCCCGGCCGGCCCGCGCCCGTCCGCTCGGCCTCGTGCACGTGCCGGCGCACCAGGTCCACCACGTCGGCCGGGCGGTCCCAGGCGGGCACGTGCCCGCAGCGGTCCCACTCCAGCCAGTGCGCGTGCGGCGGTGCGGCCTCGCGGCGCAGGTGGGTCGGCGGCAGCACCCGGTCGCGGCGGCCGGCGACCACCGCGACCGGCACCCGCACGTCCGCGCCGCGGGTGAACGCGCCCGCGGCCAGGCCGGCGTCCGCCGCCGCGTACCCCGCCGCCGAGGCCACCGAGAGCACGGCCTCGCGCGCCAGCGCCGCCGGCAGCGCGCGCGGTGCGGCGCTGGTGGCCGCGAAGGCCAGGGTGCGCCCCCAGCGGGTGGGCAGCGGGTCGAACGGCAGCCGGGGCGCGGCCCGCGCGTACCAGCGGGCGAAGCGCTGACCGGTGGGCAGCAGGGGCGGGCGGCGGCGCGGTGCCGTCCACAGGCCCGCGGGGGCGAGGGCCACCACGCCGGCCACGGCCGGGGCCGGCCGGTCCGCGCCCAGCCGCTCGTCGGGGTCACCCGCCCCGTCGGCGGCCGCGGCCTCCAGGCACACCCACCCGCCCAGGGAGTGCCCCACCAGGTGGACCGGGCGCCCCTCGGCCTCGCGCAGCCGCACCGCCGCCCGCCGCAACCGCCGGCCCAGCTCCGCGGCGCGCATGGCGCCGGGTCCCTCGGTCGGCTCGGGCGGCGGGCTGGCCCCGTGGCCGGGCAGGTCGACCAGCAGCAGGCGGAACCGGTGCGCCAGGGCGGGCGCCACCAGGGACCAGGTGCTGCCCGCCCCGCCCAGCCCGTGCACCAGCAGCACCCGCGGCGCCCCGGCGCCGGCGCTGCTCACCTCCCGGACCGCCATGCCCTCCAGGAACCCGTCCACCCGACCCAGTTCACCCGACCCGGTTCACCCCAGTTCGACGGGGTGGGCGGCAGCCAGCCGCAGCAGCTCGTCGTAGCGGGTGGGGAACACCGCGCGCGGGTGCCCGGCGGGCACCCACACCACCGGGTGCACGGCCAGCGTCACGTCGACGCAGGTGGGCAGCGGCTCGGCCAGTCCGACCGGTGAGGTGCTCCCGGGCGGCGAGCCGGTGCGGCGCAGCGTCTCCGCCTCCGTCACCGCCTCCAGGGACGGCACGCCCAGCACCGCGGCGAGCAGCGGGGGGAAGAGCTCGTGGGCGCCGGAGGCGATCACCAGGACGAGCTGGTCGCCCGGTCCGCGCAGCAGGGCGCTGCGGGCGACGGCAGCCACCGGCACGCCCAGGTGGCGGGCGACGGCGGCGGGTCCGCGCGCCGCGGCGGGCAGGTGCACCACCCGCCCGCTGGCGCCGAGGTCCGCCAGGGCCCGTCCGGTGGCGGCCACGGCGGGGTGCCCGTCCTCGTGGACGGGTCCCGCGGTGGGTGCCCCGGCCGCGGAGGGGGACCCCGCGGAGGGCGCGGCGGTCGCCGGTGGGGCGGTGGTGGGGGGCGCGACGAGGAGGTCGCCCGCGGCGGGGGCGCAACCGGCGGTCGTCCACCTCATGCACCACCACGGTAGGCGCCCGCGGCCCGCCCGTCGCGCCGAGTCGCACTGGGGAGGGACCCGGGTGCGGTACCGCGCGGCGTGGGGCCCACGGGCCGGGGCGGTGGTGGGCCCCGTGGGTGGTGCGTCGTCCGTTGACGCCGGAGCCCGGGGGTGGTGTAGCTTCGAAGAGCGTTCGAACCGGTGTTCGAACGACGTGGCCGCTCGGCGGCGCGGTCCGGGGGGAGGGGAAGCCCCGCGGCCCGCGCCCCGGGCGCGTCGCGACGAGCCGCCTCCCCGGTTCGCCCGCCGCGGTGGGCCCGCGGTGCCGGCTGGAGCGGAGGGGGAACCGACGGTGAGCCCGGTGCGACGTCTCTCGGACGAGGTGCGCGTGCGGTGCGGCGCCCTGGGGCTCCCCCGGGAGTCCCGGTGCGGTTCGTCCGGCGCAGCCGGCTGCACCTGGTGCACACCCTGCTGGGGTGCTGGCACGAGCGCAGCGCCTGGTGGGAGCGGCCGTCGGCCGCGCCGTCGCGGGCGTCCACGACCTGGTGCGCCCCGTGCCGGCCCGCACCGCGACCTCGCCGGGCGCGGTCGTGTCGGAGGCGACTGGTACTCAGGGGGGACGACGGCGCGTGGCGGCTGCTGCGCGTCAGCGACTGACGTCCGGACACCACCGGAGAGGTGAACCGCGATGACCACCCCGAGGGCATCTTCCCCCGGCGGCGCCCCCGAGGGTACCGCCGACCGCCCCCGACCCCTGACCACCGCAGCCCTGGACCTGCTCGAGCGGTGCGAGAGCGAGCTGCGCGCCGCGGCCGGTGCCACCGACCCCGGTGAGCGCTACGTCCACGCCCACCTGTCCGCCCTGCGGGCCGGTGCGGCGCTCGTCGCCGTGCACGGCCGACCCACCGCCCCGCGGCGCAGCCAGCCGCGCAGCGTCTGGGAGATGCTGCCCCGCCTGGACGCGGACCTGGCGGAGTGGGCGCGCCGCTTCACCGCCACCGCGCCGCTGCGCGCGCGCGTCGAGGCCGGTCGCGGTGACCTCGTCGACGCCGCCGCGGCCGACGCCCTGCTGGACGACGCGGTGGCCTTCCACCGCGTCGTGGAGTCCCTGCTCGGCCTCAGCCGGCTGCACCCCCTGGCCAGCTGAGGCTCCACCGCACCGCTCCCGTCCTTCCGCGGGCGGTCTCGCCCCGTCCTCGGCGTCGACCTCGCCACCCGCGGTGCGCACCGGCCGCGGCGTGCGAGCCCGGGCAGCGCGGGGCGGTGAGCCGGCGGGTGGGGTGCGGCGTCGGCGGGGACGCGCCGCGGGTGGCACCTCGGCGGGGGAGCGCCCGGTGTCTAGGGTGGGGCTCGTCCGCGAGCGCTGGGAGGAACGCGTGGCGAAGGAACGGGGCCGCCCCCGCACGTCGACGGTCCTCTGGGACGGGGTGCAGCGCCTGCTGGCCGGTGCCGGTGCGGGCGGCGCCGCGGGCCCGCGGTCGGTGGTCGACCTCGGCGGCGGGACCGGGGGGCTGGCCGTGCGGGTCGCCGCCCTGGGGCACGACGTGGTCGTCGTGGACCCCTCGCCGGACGCCCTGGCGGCGCTGGAGCGGCGCACCGCCGAGGCCGGGTTGTCCGCCCGGGTGCGCTCCGTGCAGGGCGACGCGACCGAGCTGGCGGGTCTGCTGCCGCCCGGCAGCGCCGACGTGCTGCTGTGCCACGGCGTGCTGGAGGTGGTGGAGGACCCCTCCGCCGCCCTGCGGGCCGCGCACGACGTCCTGCGCCCCGGCGGCCGGCTCAGCCTGCTCGTCACCCAGTGGCCCGCCACCGTGCTGGCCCGCGTCCTGGCCGGGCAGCTGCCCCAGGCCCTGCACGCCCTGTCCGATCCGGACCACCGGTGGAGCGGCAGCGACCCGCTGCGCCGCCGCTTCGACCGCGCCGGAGCCGTGGAGCTGGCCGAGGCGGCCGGCTTCACGGTCACCGGGGTGGAGGGGACCCGGACGTTCAGCGACCTGGTGCCCGCCGCCTGCGCGGAGTCCGAGGCGGAGGCGGCCCTGCTGCGCGAGCTGGAGGCCCGTGCGGCGCGCTCCCCGGAGCTGCTGGCCCTCGCCGGGCACCTGCACCTGCACGCCACCCGCTGACCCGCCCGCCGGCCGGCGGGAGGTGGACGGCGCTGTCGACCGGGCGGGCCCGTGGATCCGGCGGGCAGTGTGAGATCCGCCACGTCGCGCGAGCCGCCCACCGACCGGTT
Source organism: Kineococcus sp. G2 (assembly GCF_037154035.1). Lineage (NCBI taxonomy): Bacteria > Bacillati > Actinomycetota > Actinomycetes > Kineosporiales > Kineosporiaceae > Kineococcus > Kineococcus sp. G2. The sequence goes on from NZ_JBBBEM010000008.1 coordinate 190,600, forward strand.
CCCGGTTCCCGGAACTCTCGCCGGGGGCCCCGTCGTTGGGGCGGTGGAGGACTGGAGCCCTCCCGACGCGCTCCCCGGCGGACCGGGGTGGTGGGCCGTGTGCTAGTCCGAGTTTCGCCTCCCGCTCGCGGGACCTATCCTTGACACACATCGTGCGCACGCCAGGAGGTACAGGTGCCGCTCTCGGAACATGAGCAGCGTCTGCTCGAGCAGATGGAACGTGCGCTGTCCGCGGACGATCCCAAGTTCGCCAACGCCATGCGCGGTTCCCGCCACGGTCGCGCCGCCCGCCGGCGCCTCGTCATCGGCATCGCGGCCGTCGTGGCGGGTCTCGTGCTCCTCGTCGTCGGGGCCAGCACGAGCCGGATCTGGCTGGGGGCAGGCGGTTTCATCGTCATGCTCGCCGGGGCGATCTGGGCCTTCTCGCCGGCGCGGGGGGCGGGTCCACGTGCCGAGGGGCAGCCCGCCGCGACCACGTCCCGGCCAGCCCGGGCCGGTCGAACCCGCCGCAACGGCTCGTTCATGGAACGCATGGAGCAGCGGTGGGACCGACGCCGCGGCGGTCAGTGGTGACCGTCCCGGCCCCCTGAGCGGTCCACCGGCCAGCACACGCGGACGGGCCCGCACGCCGAGAGGCGTGCGGGC